>CALVTV010000245.1 GCA_944363005.1 uncultured Clostridia bacterium
AGCGTTCGTCCTGAGCCAGGATCAAACTCTCGCGTTAAATCCTGTTATTGAATCTCGAAGTTTCCTTCAAGCTCAAAACTCATTTACGAATTGACTGTCTTTGTTTTGACGCGATTCTCTCGAACCGAGTCTCGCGTTCTCTTCTCTATTCTGTATCGTTTTCAAGGATCATCGCCGCCCTCGCTTGAGTTGCTCTCGCGCTGACAGCTGAATTAGTATACTACGTATCCCAGCGTTTGTCAATGCCTTTTTTACACTTTTTTGAACTTTTTTCCATCTTTTGTCTTCCAGCACCTTTGCGCCGTTCGCCAGCAGCTTGAACGTGCAGCCGAGCATCTCCGCAGCGCGCCGGCACATGACCATTCTTTCCAGAAAGATCTCAAAATAATCCATCACAGAACAGATTTCGTCGTCCAGTTCAATGTTCAGGCGAATGACGCGCTTTTCCAGATCGACCGTCAGCTCCGAACTCATCGCCGCAAAGTTCACCCGATCATGGATGTCGAACTTCGACCGATCGCGCCCGCGCACGCGGTTGCGGCGCACGTCGGTCTTGTCCGCCAGAATCAGCGCTGCCGAGACCGCATCCACCGCCGTGCCCGTCTTTTCGTCGTGATTGCCGATCGCCGCGATGACCACCGCGATTTCCCGCGGGTCCATACCCAGATCGCGCAGAATCGTCATCGCCATCAGCGCGCCGGTATGCGCGTGATCCGTGCGATTGATGCAGTTGCCCATGACGTGCATGAAGCCCGCAATGCGCGCCAGCTCGACCTCCCGCGCATCGTGTCCCAGTTCGGTCAGAATCCGCGCGGCCGTGTCGGACACCTTCGCTGCATGCCCGATCGAGTGCTTGGTAAAGCCCATCACGCCCAGATTCGCGTTTCCCTTTTCAATATATGTGCGCACTTGCGCGTTCTCGCGGATCATTTCAAATGTCACCATGTCCCTTCCCCCTGTTCATTTTGTCAAACGTCACCGAGATCGACGTGCCGCGCCCCAGCTCACTGTCCATGACAATCTGCGCGCCATGCTTGGCCGCAATGTGCTTGACGATGGCCAGGCCCAGACCCGTTCCGCCCGTCGCCTTTGAGCGGCTCTTATCCACGCGATAGAAGCGCTCAAAGACGTGTTCCTGGTTCTCCTTGGAAATGCCGATGCCCGTGTCCTGCACGGTGACGATGATCTGCTCGCGCAGCGGGCGCACCTCCACCCGAACGCTTCCGCCCCGAACATTGTAGCGGATGGCGTTGTCGATCAGGTTATAGAGCAGTTCCTCCATCATCTGCCGGTCGGCGTTGACCGTGGCCGGCCGGGCATCCAATTCCAGGCTTACGTGCATTTTCCCCGCGCTCATCCGCAGCTGCTCAATTGTCGCCGCGGCGACCGCCGCCAGATCCACGGGCTCCATGTTCAGTTCCTGCGCGGGCGAATCCATCTGAGAGAGCCGGATGATGTCGTTGATGAGCGTCAGCAGGCGGTTGGCGCTCTTTCGGATTTCGCCCGCAAAGTGCGCCACCTGTTCCCCCGAGGCCATACCGCTTTCAATCAGCTCCGCATAGCCGGAAATCGAGGTCAGCGGCGTCTTGAGCTCATGGGAGACATTGGCCGTGAATTCCACGCGCATGTTCGCGCTTTTGAGGATTTCCTCGTGCTGGGACTGGATCATGTCCATAAACGGCTCCAGCTCCGGATAGCGCGCCACGCCGCTCATGTTGTCCAGGTGCGCCGTCATCTGCTCAATCGGCAGCAAAATCCGCCGCGTGAGCACATTGGCCAAGGCAAAGCTCAACCCGATGAGCAGCGCCAGCACCAGCAGAATCAGCGGCACGGCGTTGATATACACATCCCAAATGCTGTCCGCCTCCACCGCCACGCGCAAAACAGCGCCATCCTCCATGCGCACGGCATAGTAAAACGTGCTCCTGCCCAGCGTTTGCGAGCTGCGCACAGCCTCACCCGTGCCGTTCTTGAGCGCCGAAACGACCTCCTCGCGCGTTGCATGGTTGCCCATGCGCGAAGCGTCCGTTTGGTTGTCATAGCGAACGGTCCCATCGGCCTCAATGATCGTCACGCGCAGCACACCGGCCACGGCATCCAGCACGCCTTGCTCCCCGTTGTCCATGGCCGCAAGCAGCACCTGCGCATTCATGTCCAGGCTGTCGGCGATGCGCCGCTCGAACATGTTATGCGTCACGGCGACAAACAGACCAACCATCACCAGGATGGACGCCGTAATCACCGCGACAAAGTCCAGCATGATCTTCTTTTTCATGGAATTTCCCCCGTTGCAGGGCGTTCCCTGTCCTCCCAAGATTGCAAAAAGCCGAAAGCTCAAGGCTTCCGGCCGTCCGATTCAGTTCTCTGCGCGTCGGCCATATACCCCACGTTGCGGATGGTCTTGATCAGCGCGCCGCTGCTGCCCAGTTTCTGGCGCAGCGTGCGCACATGAACATCGATGGTGCGCGATTCGCCCTCGAAGTTGGAATCCCAAACCCGCTCCATGATCACATCCCGCGAGATGACGATGCCGTGGTTTTTCATGAGCAGCTTCAGCAGTTCAAACTCCTTGTACGTCAGCTCCACCGGTTTTCCATCGGCATAGGCCATGCGCTTTTCGCTGTCGAGCGTCACGTCTCCGCAGGTGAGCAGGCTCTCTTCCTGCCCGCCGGAGCGGCGCAAAAGCGCCTTGACGCGCGCGATCATCTCCATCACGCCGAACGGCTTGGCAATGTAGTCATCGGCGCCGCCGTCCAGCCCCTTGACCTTGTCCAGTTCCGTGGATTTGGCCGTCACCAGGATGACCGGGATCTTCTGCGTGTCCGCGCGCGAACGCAGGTGACGCAGGATGCTCATGCCGTCCTCGTCCGGGAGCATGATGTCCAGCAAAATCAGCTCCGGCAGCCGGGTACCCAGCGCCTTGTAAAACTCCTTGGCCGTCTCAAACCCGACAGCCTGGTAGCCGCTGTTTTTGAGGGCAAAGAGCTCAATTTCCTGTATATTCCGGTCGTCTTCCACGATGTAGATCATGTCGTTTCCTCCCGTGATGACCGCTTTCAGTCCGGCAGACGGTACATCTGCTCAAAGCGATGCTCTTCGCGGTCAAAGGCGTCGTGATCGCCGCGCTTCATGCTCAGCAAATACTCGTGCGCGTCGTACTCGTCGTTGCGCACCTGAATCTGGGAAATCGCCACGTTGGAGCAGTGATCGGAAACGCGCTCAAAATTCGTGGAGATATCCGAGAGCACAAACCCCAGCTCAATGGTGCATTTGCCGCTCGTCAGGCGGTCGATGTGGCGGGTTTTGACGTTCACGTTGATGTCGTCGATGCATTGCTCCAAAGGCTCCACGGTTTTGGCCAGTTCCACATCGTCGGTCAGGAACGCCTGCATTGTCCGGGAGACGATGTCGCGCACAGCCTCGGAGAATACATGCAGTTCGCCCGCCGCCATCGGCGAAAAGCTCAGCTGCTTGTCGTGCATTTCCCGCGCGGAATCCAGCAGATTGACCGCATGGTCGGAAATGCGCTCGAAATCGCTGATGGTATGCAGCAGGAGCGAGACGGTATGGCCGTCGTCCCGGGAGAGCTTGGCGCGCGAGAGTTTGACCATGTAGGTGCCCAGATTGTCCTCGTAGTGGTCAATCTTGGTCTCCAGCGCCTCAATGCGGTCCGCCTTCGCCTGCGTAAACTCGCCGCCGTCGATCAGATCAATCGCCGCAAAGATCGCCTCGCGCGTGAGTTCCGCCATTCGGCTGGCCACCACGCGGCACTGCTCTACGGCAAAAGCCGGCTGCGCCAGGAAACGCTCATCCAGCAGCTGGAAGTCGTCGATGCGCTCGACCTTCGCGTCGTCGCGGATGGTCAGCGTTGCCAGGCGGACAAGGCCGTCGCAGAAAGGCAGGAGCACGAGCGTGGCGATGACGTTAAACGTCGTGTGAATGACCGCGATGCCCGCCGCATTCGCCGCTTCATCCAGGAAAGCGAACGGGAAAACCGCGTTGATCGCGTAAAACACGATCATAAACAAGGTCGTGCCGATCAGGTTAAAGTAAAGATGGATGAGCGCGGCGCGCTTGGCGTTCTTGCTCGCCCCGATGGAGGAGAGCAGCGCTGTAACGCAGGTACCGATGTTCTGACCCATGATGATGGGCAGAGCCGCGCCGTAGCTGACCGCGCCGGTGACGCACAGCGCCTGCAAAATGCCCACGGACGCAGACGAAGACTGAATGATGGCCGTGAGCAGCAGGCCCGCGAGCATGCCGAGCACCGGCGTGCGGAACATGAGCAGGATGTTGGTGAATTCCGGAACATCCGCCAGCGGCTTGACCGCGGCGCTCATCATCTCCATGCCGGTCATCAGCACGGTAAAGCCCACGAGCACCGTACCGATGCTGTGCTTCTTCTCGCTCTTGGTGAACATGATGAAGCCCACGCCCAGTATGGCCAGGATGGGCGTAAAGGATGAGGGGTTGCACATCTGCAACAGCAGATTCGAGCTTTCAATGCCCGTCAGCGACAGAATCCAGCTGGTGATCGTCGTGCCGATGTTGGCGCCCATGATGATGCCCACGGCCTGCGTCAGCTTCATGATGCCCGAATTGACGAAGCCGACGACCATCACCGTCGTCGCGGAAGAGGATTGAATCACCGCTGTCACCGCCGCGCCCAGCAGCACGGCCTTGATGCGGTTGTTGGTCAGCTTTTCCAAGATGCTCTCCAGCCTGCCGCCGGACGCGCGCGAAAGGCCCTCGCCCATCACGTGCATGCCGTAAAGGAACAGGGCCAGGCCCCCGATCATGTTCAGAACGTTAAAAATATCCATCCAAATGTCTTCCTTTACCCATTCATTATACTGTCCCGCGAGCATCTTAGCAAGCCGCTGTTAAGTCGCGAAGAAGTCAATGTAAAGTTCATGTTAAATTCGCTTGGCAAACTGGGGTTGCCCGCGAATTTTTATCCATTTGGACGGAATCCCGCCGGCTCAATGCCGGCCCGTGATCGCGAAAATGGCCCACTCCGCAATGTTCGTCGCGTGGTCGCCGATGCGCTCAAAGTACTTGGCCACCATGAGCATATCCGTCGCCGTCTCCCCGTTTTGCGGGTCCTGATGAATCGCGTCGATCAGCTCATGCTTGACCGTGTCAAACAGGCCGTCCACCACGTCATCCTGATGGATCACCCATTGCGCCTTCTGCATGTCGCGCTCGACGTAGGATTCCAGGCTCTTGATGAGCATCTCGCTCGTGTATGTCGCCATATCGCGCAGGTGCGCGTTGCTCATCGGCGGCAGGGCCTCCAGCATCAGCTCAATCTCGGAGATGTCCGCCGCGTGGTCGCCAATGCGCTCCATGTCGGTGATGATCTTGAGCGCCGAGGAAACCATGCGCAAATCGCTGGCCACCGGCTGCTGCGAGAGCAGGAGTTTGTAGCAGAGGGACTCCACCAGCCGCTCCTGCTGATCGATTTCCTCGTCAAAGGCGATGACCTCGCGGGCCTTTTCGTCGTCGCGCTCAATCAGCGCGCTGACCGCTTTGCGAATCGCTTCGCTGATCATCTCGCCCATGTGCGTCAGCTCCGCGCCCAGCTGCGCGAGCTGCATGTCATAATTCTTGCGGGTCATACATTTTCCTCCTCAGCCGAAACGGCCGGTGATGTAGTCCTCGGTGCGCTTGTCGCGCGGCATGGAGAAGATCTGCTCCGTCTCGCCGCTCTCGATGATCTCGCCCAGCAGGAAAAACACCGTCTTGTCCGATACGCGCGTCGCCTGCTGCATGTTGTGGGTGACCATGATGATCGTATAGTCCCGCTTGAGATCCATCACCAGGTCCTCGATCTTGGAGGTGGAAATCGGGTCGAGCGCGCTCGTCGGTTCGTCCATGAGGATGACCTCCGGGCGGACCGCCAGCGCGCGCGCGATGCAAAGGCGCTGCTGCTGGCCGCCGGAGAGGCCCAGGGCGCTCTTCTTGAGCCGGTCCTTCACCTCGTCCCAGATCGCGGCGCTGCGCAGCGACTGCTCAACGATCTCGTCGAGCTCCGCGCGCTTTTTGACGCCGTGCGTGCGCGGGCCGTAGGCGATGTTGTCGTATACGCTCATCGGGAACGGGTTGGGCTTCTGGAACACCATGCCCACCCGCTTGCGCAGCAGGCTGACGTCCATGTCGCCGTAAATGTCCTCGCCGTCCAGGCGGATGTCGCCGGTGATGCGGCAGCCCTCGACCAGGTCGTTCATGCGGTTGAGGCTCTTGAGGAACGTCGATTTGCCGCAGCCCGACGGCCCGATGAAAGCCGTGATCTCGTTTTGCGCCATGTCGAGGTTGATGTTTTTGAGCGCATGGAAGTCCCCGTAATACAAATCCATGCCCTTGACTTCGAATTTATTCGTCATAGGTTACCTGCCTTTCGTGATCCGCGCGGCGAGCTTGCTGGAACACAGGTTGATGAGCAGCACCAGCGCCAGAAGCACCACGCTCGTTGCGTAGGCCTGCTCGGTATACAGGCCTTCGGACGCCTGCTTGTACATGTGCAGCGAGAGCGTAATGCCCGAATCCATCAGCCCCGCCACCTTGGCGACCGTGCCGGAGGTGTACATGAGCGCCGCCGTCTCGCCGACGATGCGGCCGATGGCCAGTATGATGCCCGAGAGGATGCCCGGCACGGCCGTGGGCAGCACAATGCACATCGTCGTGCGCAGCCGCCCCGCGCCCAGCCCGAAGCTGCCCTCCCGATACATGTCCGGCACGCAGAGGAGCGCCTCCTCCGTGGTGCGCATGATCAGGGGAAGAATCATGATCGCCAGCGTGAGACCGCCGGAGAGCATCGAATAGCCGAACTTGAACGTGTTGTTAAAGAAGAGCATACCAAACAGACCGTAGACAATCGAGGGAATGCCGGAGAGCGTTTCCGTCGTCACGCGCACCAGGTTCACGAGCCGGCTGCCCTTTTTCGCGTATTCGACCAGGAAGATCGAGGAACCGATGCCCACAGGCACGGCCAGCAGCAGCGAGAGAAGCGTCATCGTGCAGGTATTGATGATCGCCGGAAGCATCGACTGGTTTTCGGACGTGTAGTGCAGCGCGAAGAGCTCCGGTTTGAGGTTAGGGATGCCGTTGATGAGAATATAGCCCACCAGAAAGCCGAGCACCAGCACGGTAATCAGCGCCGCCAGCGAGGTGATCAGCGAAACGAGCAGGGACAGCGGATGATGCCGCAGGCGGTTGCGCCAGTCAGAAGCGCGCTTGCCCCTTGTGTTGACCGGACTCATGCGTCTTTCCTCCTTTTGAGCACGGAGAAGCAGAGGTTAATCAGCAGGATGAACAGGAAGAGCACCACGCCCGTGGCGATGAGCGCTTCCCTGTGCAGCCCGGAGGCATAGCCCATCTCCATGACGATGTTACCGGTCAGCGTGCGAATGCCCTGGAAGATGCCCTTGGGCATGCGCGGCTGATTGCCCGCCACCATGATGACCGCCATCGTCTCGCCCATCGCGCGGCCGATGCCCAGCACGATGCCCGCGAGGATACCGCTCCTGGCCGCCGGAACCACCGCCGTGTACACGCTGCGCTCGTGCGTCGCGCCCAGCGCAAGCGCGCCCTCGTAGTAACTGCGGGGCACGGCGCGCAGCGCCGGTTCCACCACGCCGATGATCGTCGGGAGGATCATGATCGCCAGCAGAATCGAGGCCGTGGCGATGGAGTTGCCCTTGCCGTCAAACGGTTCGCTGATCGCGCGCACCATCGGGACCAGCACCACAATGCCGAAGAAGCCATAGACGACCGAGGGAATCCCGGCCAGCAGTTCCACCGCGGGCCTGAGCACGCGGTACACCTTCTTCGGGCAGAAGAACGCCAGGTAAATCGCCGTCAGAAGCGCTACCGGTACGCCCAGCAGCAGCGCGCCGCCCGTGACATAAATGCTGCCGATGATCATCGGGAAGATGCCGTAGATATCGTTGCCGGGCCTCCACATCGTGCCCAGCAGGAAGTCAAACACGCCGATTTCCTGCATGGCCGGCACGCCGTTGGCAAAGAGGAAGAGGCAGATCAGCGCCACGCACAGGATGGAGACCAACGCCGTGAGCAGGAACAGGCGCGCCATGAGCGTTTCAAGCCATCCGCCTTTCCCCGCCCGTTTACCTTTGAATTGATTCATGCACAAAGCTCCCTGTCTTTTGACGGTTCGCAAAAGGAGGCTGCGCTTTCGGCAGCCTCCCGTCGTGGTTCGAACTGGATTAGATCTCGTCCCAAGCGGTCACTTCGCCGGTGTAGATGGCGGCAATCTGCGCCTTGGTCAGATCCTCGACCGGGTTCTCGTTGCTGACGATCACCGCGATGCCGTCCATGGCGATGGCGGTATGGGTCAGCGCAGCGGCTTCTTCCTCCTTGAGCTCGCGGGAAGCCATGCCGATGTCGCAGGTGCCTTCCATCGCGGAGGTCATGCCCGTCGTGGAGTCAGAGGTCTGAATCTCAATCTGGGCGGCGGTGTTGAGCGCCAGGTACGCTTCCACCAGCTTCTCCATCACCGGGGAGACGGAGGAAGAGCCCGCGATGACCAGCTTGCCTTCCGGCTTGGTGCCCGCATAGGCCGCGGCGTCCGCGCTGCCGACATAGCCGTTCTCGTTGATGATCGCCTGGCCCTCGGCGCTCATGATGTAGGCGACGAAGTCCTGACCGAGCTCGGAGAGCGTGTCCGCCTTGTAGGCGATGTTGAACGGACGGGCGAGCACGTAGCTGCCATTGGCAACGTTCTCGGCGGTGGCTTCCACGCCCTCGACCTTCACAGCCTTGACCTTGAATTCATCGCTCAGCGAGCCCAGGGAAACGTAGCCGATGGCGTAGGTGTCGCCTTCCACAGTCGTCAGCATAACCGAGGTGTTGTTGGTGATCTGCGCGTCCACGGTCGTCATATCGACCTTCTGGTCGTCCACCTTCTGCTCCACGCCGGTCAGCTCAATGAACGCGCCGCGCGTGCCGGAGCCGTCCTCGCGGGAGATGACGTTGATGCTCTTGCCCGCGTCGAACTCCGCGAACGCGGTGCCGGCAATGCAGGTGAGCGCCAGGGCAGCGGAAACGGCGATTTTCGCAAACTTGTTCATGATGATATGCTCCTTTTTTTCAATTCGGTCGTTTTCTTGTTTGGGTTTCCCTTCGCTTGGGAACGGCCTTATTGTAAAATCGTCGCGTAAAATCCGCAGCCGCTCTTGTGTAAAGTTTGGGAAAAAAGCAAATGAAGTGGACAGGCACAAAAAAAAGGACGCTTTCGCGTCCTGATGGAATTACGGCATGCGCGCCTTTTTCAATCGTCCCCCGATGAAGAGCGCCGCCAGCAGCTGCACGGCGCAGCCCGCCGCCATCACCGGCGCGTAAGCCTTGAGCCAGAAGCACAGCGCGCCCGTTAAAACCGGCACGAGCATGCCGATGACGATGGTCAGCAGCACGGAAACGCCGCCCTTGACCGCCTGCACATCCTGTTCCCAGGAAAGGCGGGGGAAGCGCAGGTTCAGCGCCAGACCGCAAACGCCGCAAAACAGCGACGTCGAAAGCGGAAACGCCGCCAGCAGCGCCGCCTGCACCGGCGTCAGCGAGAGCTTGACCGTCAGCGCCGCCGCGCACAGCAGCAGCGCCGGCACGGCCAGCGTCAGATGCAGCAGCATCTTGGCCGCAAGCCACGTGCCCGTGCTCACCGGCAGCGCGCGCATGATCTCCATCTGCTTGCCCTCCATGGAGATGGAGCAGTCCGTCGTGCTGGACATGCCCGCCATCAGCGCCGGGGCCAGGGGAAGCAGGCTCATCACGTCCAGATCGGGCGCGAAACCCAGCAGGGCCAGCACCGGTTCCATCCGCATCACGCAGACGGCGCCCGTCATCAGCAGCAAGAGCACCCATCCAAACGCCGTGTTCATCATGTAAATAGCGCTTGAGGTGTAGCGCAGCCATTCCTTCTTGTAGAGGCTGTACAGCGGCGAGGCCGCGCGGATCGCCTTGCCGCGAAGTTTGCGGCTCTTGCCGCCAGAAGCCAGCCCGTCGCTGATGCGCGAAAAACCGAATGTCGCGACCGCCGTGGTCAGGGCGAGGGCCAGCACGGCCGAAAGCCAGAGCCAGGCAATCGCCACGCCGCTCCCCTGCGCGGCCTGTGCCACCCAGTCCGCCGGAGGATACAGCCCCGCGAACACCTGCGTCAACTGCCCCAGCAGCAAAAACAGCATGCGCTCGGTCATTCTGCCGCTTCCCATGGAAAAGCTCAGCGAAAACGAGCCGACCATCACCCCCATCAGCAGAACGACGCTCAGCACGGCCGACAGCGCCGCCCTGTGGCGAAAGCGCACCGTCAGCCGGGCAACAGCCGTCCCCAGCAGCAGGGCCAACGCCGTCGGAATCGCGGGAATGGCGCAAAAGCCGATCACCAACGCCAGGCCCGAGCCTGCGCCCGCGCACGCATACACCACGGCCGCGGGAATGCCCATGAGCAGCGCCACGGCCAGTTCCGGCATCAGAACGCCCAGCAACCGGCTGATCACGATGGAGGCGGTGCGCACGGGCAGCGCGCGCAGCTGCTCCTCCCCTTCAAAGACCACCTGCGGGCCTTTGGCCATCACCGCGCAAAAGCTGATGCCCAGCGCCGCCAGCGACAGCACATACGGAATCACCGGCGCGGCGCCGATCTCCACCAGCATGACCGAAAACGCCAGCGTATACCCCACGGCCATCGCCGCGATGAGCAGGCCGATGCCCAGCGCCCCCAGGGCCTGGCGGCGCAGCTTGCGGTCATGGCCGTAGCGCAGCGCATTGATCCCGCAAAAGCGCCATGCCTGTATGCGCAGCAACAGGCCGACTTCCCTGAACGCTTCACACATGGCTCTGCGCCTCCGTCATGAACACTTCCTCCAGGGTTTTGTCCCCCGCAATCTCCTGCATCGTGCCCTCGGTCACCAGCCGCCCCGCGCGCAGGATGCCCACCCGGTCGCAGAGCTTCTGGGCGACCTCCAGCACATGTGTGGAGAAGAAAATCGCGCCGCCCGCGTCGCAAAGCTCGCGCATCACCGCCTTGAGGTGAAACGCCGCCTCGGGATCGAGCCCGACAAACGGCTCGTCGAGCACCATCAGCCGCGGGCTGTGTACCAGCGCGCCGATGAGCGCCGTCTTTTGCTTCATGCCGTGGGAATACGCCCCGATCAGCTCCCCCAGGCTGTCCTGCATGCCAAAGAGCGACGCATAGCGCGCGGTGAGCGCTTCCCGCTCCGCCTGGTTCACCCTGTATACGTCCGCCATCAGCGCGATGTACTGGCGGCCCGTCATGAACGGATACAGGTCCGGATTGTCCGGGATGTAGGCCATGCGCCGCTTGCAGGCCAGGGCCTCCCGGCGGATATCGTGCCCCTCCACGCAGATCGTTCCCTCGTCAAAGTCCATCACGCCGCATACCGCGCGGATCGTCGTGGACTTGCCCGCGCCGTTGTGACCGATAAATCCGTAAATCTCGCCCGCGCGCACGCTCAGGCTCAGGCCGTCCACGGCGCGCTTGCCGCCCGGATACACCTTCGTCAGCCGTTCAATGCGCAGCACATCTTCTCCCATGGAAACTCCCTCCTTCGGGAATATGATATCATTTTAATATCACCCTGTCAAGCACAGGACAGGATGCAATCCCGCACAATAAAAAGGGAACCGCAGGCGGGATTCCCCAAAGTCATTACGGCGTCAGGCGAACCGGGCTGCGGAAGATGAACATCGCTTCCTTGATGCCAAGGCCCAGCAGCAGCATGGTCAGGCGATCGACGCCCAGGCCGAAGCCGCCGTGCGGCGGGCAGCCATAGCGGAAGAAGTCGAGATAGAACTTGACGTCCTCGCCCAGGCCGCGCTCGTCGGCCTGCGCCTTGAGCTGCTCGTAGCGGTGTTCACGCTGCGCGCCGGTGGTGATCTCCACGCCGCGCCAGATCAGGTCGTAGCCCTGCGGCACGCCGTTCTCGTCGCGCATGTGGTAGAAGGCGCGCTTTTCGGCGCTGTAATCGGTGATGAACAGGAACTCGTGGCCGTACTTCTTCTTCACCCACTCATAGGAGAGGTGCTCGGCCTCGGTGGTCAGGTCGCCCTTTTCGGACTCCGGCGCATGGTAGCCGTACTCGCGCTCCAGCTCGTCATACAGGTCGGCCAGTTTGATCTCCGGGAACGGCAGGGTCGGCACGACGACCGGCGTGCCGAACACTTCCTCGATCTCCTTGCCGTACGCCTCCTTGACCTTGGTGAGCGCATAGGTGAGCAGCTCCGCCTGCAGGTGCATCACGTCGCGGAAGGACTCGATGAAGCTGAACTCCAGGTCAAAGCCGGTGAACTCGGTGGTGTGCTTGCTGGTGTAGCTCTTTTCCGCGCGGAAGACCGGGCCCACCTCGAAAATGCGCTCGAAGCCGGAGGCCATGGCCATCTGCTTGTAGAACTGCGGGCTCTGGGCCAGGTACGCGCTGCGGTCAAAGTACTTGACCTCGAACACGTCCGCGCCGGACTCACTCGCCGCGCCGATGAGCTTGGGGGTATGGATCTCCAGGAAGTTCTTCTGGCGCAGGAAATCGCGCATCGCGCCCACGAGCACCGTCTGCACCTTGAAGAGCAGCTGGTTCTTGTCGGTGCGCAGGTCGATCCAGCGGTAATCGATGCGCTGGTCGATGGAGGAGCGCTCATGGCCCTTGCGCGCCTCGCGGTCGATGGGCAGCGGCGCCGCCAGCGACTCGACGGTGATCTTGCGGGGATAGATCTCCACGCCGCCGAGCTTGACATATTCGCTTTCTACGGCCTTGCCTTCCACGGTGATGACAGAATCGGGCGTGAGCTGGTTGACAGCGGCGTCCAGCGCCTCATCCTCGCCCTTTTCCACGGTGATCTGCACCCGGCCGGTAATATCCTTGAGCACGATGAACGCCATCTTGCTCTTATTGCGGATGGTGTCCACAAAGCCGCAGACCTTGATCTGCTCCGCCCCGCGGACATCCTTGGCATACGTTCTCTCCATTGCTGATTCCCTCCGTATGTAATCGGTCATACAGGTTTATTATACCTGCATTTCGCCGCAAATCAAGCCCTCCGCACGGATTCGGCCCTGTTTGCCGCGAAAAAAATTCGCCCGCCACCGGCTTTTCGCGCACCTCTCCCTCGGATGGGATTGACAATTCCTCCCGCGTGGGGTATAATATCTGTTGCGCACGCGCTCGTAGCTCAGTTGGATAGAGCGTCAGACTCCGACTCTGAAGGCCGCACGTTCGAATCGTGTCGGGCGCACCAGCACAAAGAGGCTTGAGGACATCAAGCCTCTTTTCTTTTGCGGCGCAAGCGCCATTACAGGGAGCAGGCGCGATGCAGGTCGCGCAGGTAAGCCGCGCAGGCCTCATCATCCAGCAACAGGCCGTAGGCCTCGTTTGCCGCATCCACAAACGCGCTGCTCAGCCCCGCAATTCCGGAGCCATAGAGCGGACAGACGTCCGCCGAGCGCGGGTCCATGCGCAAACGGGGCGTGCCATCCTTCCCAAACGCGAGAAACAGCGGGAACAGGCGGCAAGCCAGCGGCCGGTTTGCCCGTTCGCAGCGTCCGCGGCAGACGAACAGCAGCGCCGGACGGCCGCCGAGCGAGAAATTCGCCGGAACGATGCGGCCAAAATCGCAACCGTCGTAAAAGCGCTCTTCCCCGGGGAAGAGCAGCATGCCGGTCTGCTCATCGCCCGCGCAGCAGGCGCCGCCGCACAGGCGGCCGCAGTCGGTTTTCAGCGGCGTGAGGCTATCAAGCAGCGCACGCGCGCGATGCAAAGGGGTCATTTCGTCCATGGCGTTTCTCCTTTGTCGGTTCTGTTTGCATCATAGCAGCTTTGCGCGCTTCGCGCAAGGCTTTTCGCTCTTGTCACACAGGGAAAAACACGGTATAATCAAAGTAGCATCGGCGGACGCGACACCGCCGGGAACGGGGGAATCGCCATGCCTGCTCAGTATATTTGCTGCACAACCCAGCACCATCTGGGGGAAAACGATGCCGGCACGCTCATACAGGGACGCCTGGCCGATACGGCGCAGGCGCTTTTGGCGCGCTACGGCCAGCAGGTGCAGGCAATTTATCTGGACCCGCCGTTCAACACCGGCAAGCGCTTTGACATGAAGGTGCGCATCGGCGAAAAGGGCTACAAGACCGGCTCGCCCGCGCTCCAGCTTCCCGCCTACGAGGATCAGTGGGAGAGCCGGGAAGCGTATCTGTCCATGATGCGCGAGGCGCTCACGCTCGCGCGCGGTCTGCTCAAAAAGGAAGGCACGATCTTCCTGCACATCGATTCGCGCATGTACGCGCACCTGCGGCTTTTGATGGACGACGTGTTCGGGGAGAGCAATTTCCTCAACGAGATCATCTGGTCCTACCAAAGCGGCGGCCGCGCGCGCACGTACTTTCCGCGCAAGCACGACACGATCCTCTTTTACGCGCGGTCGCGCTCGTATTATTTCAACCTGAAGGGCGTGCCCATCGCCCGCAACGAATCGCGCAGCAACCACATGCGCCGCGGCGTCGATGAGGACGGCCGAAGCTACCGCGCCATCACCTCCGGCGGCAAGGAATACCGCTATTACGACGACGATCCCGCCTATCCGGGCGACGTCTGGGACGACATCAGCCACTTGCAGCAAAAGGACCCCCAGCGCACCGGATACGACACCCAAAAGCCCGTCAAGCTGCTGGAGCGGATCATCCGCTGCTCGACGCAGGAGGGGGATCTGGTCGGCGATCTGTTCTGCGGCAGCGGCACGACGGCGGTCGCCGCCGCCCAGCTGGGCAGGCGGTTTCTCTGCGTGGATCAAAGCCCGCTGGCCATCGCGGCGGCGGGCAAGCGGCTCTGCCTGCCCCCGCTTGAAACCGGGTTCTCGGTGGAGGCGCCCTGCGGGCCGGACGATTGCCGCGTGGAGGCGGAGGTCTTCCCGGCGATCAGCTCGTATACGGTTCGCCTGACCGGGTTTGAAAGCCGGGCCGCGCAGGCCGCGGGCGTTTCGGGGCTGGACGGCGTGGACCTGTGGTCAGCGGGGTTTGTGCAGGGCGATGTGTACCGCGAGTGCGTCGCCAGCACGCGCAGTCCCGCGGCCCCGCACCTGCAAACGATGATGGAAATGCCGGTCTGCGCGGGCGAGCCCTGCGTGATGATCGTGGATATCTTTGGCAATCGGCGCTTTTATCTGCCCAAGAGGAGATATTGAGCTATGGCAATCAACAACGGCTATATGGTCTATTTGCTGCGCATCCTGGCGGCGCAGGGGGCGCTTGCCTCGGTGTACACCGACCCGAACGACCCGGAGGGGTTTTCGGCGGGCTTTGTGGAGGCGGTGGACGCCGCGCATGTGCTGCTGTGCGAGCTGACGCCCTGGGGCCAGATCGAGGGCTGGCGCGTGCGCCGCAACCAGGACGTGCTTCAGGTGCTCTCCGGCGAGGAGTATGAGCAGCGGCTGGCGCTGCTCATGGCCTACCACAAGCAGCACCACCGCTTCTTTTTCACGGACGCACCGGCGGAGGACACGGATCTGCTGCTGAGCGTGCTTCTGGCCTGCCGGGAGCGCGGGCAGATCGTCAGCGTGATCATCGGCAACGAGATGATCACCGGCCGCGTGCTGGAGGCCAACGGCCTGCGGGCCAAGTTCCGGCTGCTCGACTTCTTCGGGCGCGAGGCCGAGGAAGAGACGGTCACGCTGCGCGAGATCGAAATTTTGGAAATCGACACGCCGGAAGAGCGCATGTACGCCGTGCTCGAGGAGCTCGAGCGCCAGCGCATGACGCTTTTGCCCCATCAGGACACGCAGGGGGATTCATGAAGATCACCATTCTGACCATATTTCCGGAGATGTTCACCCCGCTGCATGAGAGCATCCTCGGCCGCGCGCAGAAGGCCGGGCTGCTTGACATCCGCGAGGTGGACATTCGCGCATACGCCAAGAACAAGCATCACAACACGGACGACGCGCCCTATGGCGGCGGTGCGGGCATGGTGATGCTCGCCCAGCCGATCGTGGACGCCATGCGCGACGTGCAGGGCGAAGCGTTTGCGGGGCGGCGAATCTACCTTTCCCCGCGCGGGCAGACGCTCACGCAGAAGAAGGTCGAGGAACTGGCGACGTTGCCGGAGCTGATTTTGCTCTGCGGGCACTACGAGGGCGTCGATCAGCGGGCGATCGACCTGTGTATCGACGAGGAAATCTCCATCGGGGATTACGTGCTCACCGGCGGGGAGCTGGGCGCCATGGTGCTGGTGGACGCGGTCGCGCGGCTGATTCCCGGCGGGCTGGGCTGCGGCGCGAGGGCGCAGACGGAGAGCTTCTCCTCCGGGCTGCTGGAATACCCGCAGTACACGCGCCCGCGCGAGTTTGAGGGGCTGACCGTGCCGGAACCGCTGCTCAACGGCAACCACGCGCACATTGAGGATTGGCAGCTGACCGAATCGCTTTACATCACCCTCAAGCGCCGTCCGGAGATGGCCAAGGCATACCTTTCGGGCCGCAAGTTCACGCGCCATCAGAAAAAGGTCGTGGACGCGGTGCTCGAGCGCGTGCGCGCGGAGGAAGCCGGGGACGAGCCGTAAGACGGCGGAGGGACGAGATATGGAGGTAACGCTGGGCGTCGCGGCGCATGTGGACGCGGGCAAGACGACGCTGTGCGAGCAGATTCTGCGCCATGCGGGCGTGCTGCGCCGGTGCGGACGGGTGGATCACGGCGATGCGTTCATGGACGACAACACCATCGAGCGCGCGCGGGGCATCACGATCTTTTGCGAACAGGCGGAGTTTGACTGGCCGCGTCCGGAGGGCGGCACGCTGCATGTGACGCTGATGGACACGCCGGGTCATGTGGACTTCGCCGGGGAAATGGAACGCGCGCTGTCGGTCATCGACTGCGCGCTTTTGGTCGTCTCCTGTGCGGAGGGCGTGCAGAGCCACACGCAGACGCTCTTTCGGATGCTGCGCGCGCGCCATATTCCCACGCTGATCGTGCTCAGCAAGATGGACCGCGAGGGCGCGGACGTGGCCCGCGTGATGGCGCAGCTGCAAAAGCGGCTCTCGCCGGACTGCGTGTTCATGCAGGGGGACCGCGACGCACTGCGCGAGGAACTGGCCGCGCGCGATGAAGCCCTGCTGGAGCAGCACTTCGCGGGCACAGCCGACGCCGCGGCGTATCTTCAGGGCGCACGGCGCGCGTTTGTCTCTGGGGACCTCTTTCCCGCCGTCGCATGCAGCGCGCTGACGGACACGGGCGTGGACGGCGTGCTGGGCGCGGTCGCGGCGCTCTGCTGCACGGCGTTTGACGAAGCGGCGCCGTTCTCGGGCCGGGTGTACCGCGTCCGCCGGGAAAACGGCACGCGGTATGCGTACATCAAGGCGCTCAGCGGTAGCCTCGGCGCGCGCGAGGAGGTCAAAACGCCGGACGGCATGCAGAAGGTGAATGCCGTGTTTGCCGCGCAGGGGGCCAAGCTGACCCCGATTTCCCGGCTGAGCGCCGGGCGCACGGCGGCGGTTTCGGGCCTTTCCTGCCGCCCGGGCGACGTCATCGGGGAAGGCGCAGGCCACAGGGGCCAGGAGCTGACGCCGCTGATGAGCGTGCAGGTCATCCCGCGCGCGGGCCTGACACCGCAAACGCTGCTCGCCCATCTGCGCGAATTGGAGGAAGAGGACCCGCTGCTCTCCGTGCGCGCGCAGGGCGATGCGCTGAGCGTGGGCATCATGGGCGCGGTGCAAATCGACGTGCTTGGCAGCG
>CALVTV010000246.1 GCA_944363005.1 uncultured Clostridia bacterium
CCGAAGGGCGACCCCGGCAGGCAGAGGTTGCGCACCGCCGTCACCGCCATCTTGCGCCGGCGCACGCGCATGCGCGCCATGCAGTCCGGATAGGGCGCAAGCAGCGCCTCCAGCGCGTCGTTGGAGAGGTCGTGCGACGCGGGCACGTGCGGGCTGTAGCGCTTGGTGACGCTGCCCGCGTGGAAACGGTAATGGTAATACGCCTCGTCGACGGCGACCGCCGCGCGCACCCGCAGCAGGCATTCGCACAAAAAGAGCAGATCCTCCGCATAGCGGATGTCCGGCCGAAAGCGCACGCCCTCCACCGCCGCGCGGCGAAAGAGATTGCGGGGGGTGTAGCCCGAGAGCGGCAATTCATCGCTGTCCGTGGGGCGGGCAAGCATCGCGGGAATCAGCGTCTGGCGAATGGCATCCCGGTCAAAGCGCGTGCCGGTGTCAAACCCGAGCGGCACGTTCTCCGTGCCCGTCTGGCGGTCCTTGAACACCCGGCAAAAGCTGGCGTCCGCCGTTTGCGCTGCCTCCAGCAGCCGCGCATACATCGGCGGCTCGACCCAGTCGTCCGCGTCGCAAAAGCCGATGAATTCGCCCGTCGCGGCCTCAAGCCCCGCGTTGCGCGCCGCCGAAACGCCCCGGTTTTCCGCGAACTCGATCACCCGGATGCGCGCATCTTCGGCCTGCGCCGCGCGCAGCAGCGTGGCGGAGCCATCCACACACCCGTCGCAGACGAAGATGAACTCCATCTGCGCAAGCGTCTGCGCGCGAAGGGACGCGATGCATTCGGGCAAAAACGCTTCGGCGTTGTATACCGGCACGATGACCGAAACCCGCGGCGTCATTCGAGCGCCTCCGCGCCGCTGCGCGTCAGATCCGCGCGCCAGAGCGGCGCCTGCACGAGCAGATACGTGCAGCCGATGACCGAGAACGGCGCATAGACCGATTCAAACATGCCTACCAGCACGAAAATCGCGCAAAATGCCATTGGCGTGGCGGCATAGGGGCTCGTCTTGCGGTGAATGCGGTAATACTGCACAGCGCGCACGCAGGCCAGCAGCGTATAGGCCACCAGCAGCAGCCCCGCCACAAAGCCGTTGTTGTAGGTCACGCCGAAGAACGCGTTGTGCGCGTTGAACAGGCGGTCGCCCGCGCCGTCCTTGGCCACCCACTCCTGAACGACGCTCGACTCATGGCCGTTCCAGGTGAGGTTTTGCAGGATCGTCATCCAGATGCCCCAGCGGTCGCTCGTCAGGTCATCCATGGAGATTTTGCGCTCCTCCGGCTTGGGCACGGTGATGGGATTGCCGTACGTCTCGTGGTTGTAGACGGCCAGCTCGTAGTCCTCCACCGCCGCTTCGTACATCTTGTCCTGCGTGATCTTCACGCCCGCCGCGCCGACCAGCACGACGAGCACGGCGACCACGGCCAGCAGCCGCCCGGGATGGCGCGCGGTTCCCGCGATGATCGCCACGGCGAGAATCACCACCACGCCCGCAAAGGCCAGCAGTCCCGAACGCGAGAGCGTCAAAAGCAGCGTCAGCGCGCCCAGCGCCGCGCACAACCCGTAGGCGATGGCCGCCTTGACCTTTTTCTTCGTAAAACTGGCGTAAGCCAGCAACAACGCGGCCGTGGTCATCACAATGCAGCACATCGACAGGCAGTTCGCGTCGTAGAAGATCCCCATGTATCCCGGATAGCCGAGCGTCGGGCGGACAAGCACATAGGAGAGCACCACAAACGGGAGCACCGCAAACACCGCGCCGCGCAAAATCGAGCGGAACGTCGATTCATCATCGCGGGAGGCGAGCACGGAGAACACCACCGGATAGCAGATCAGCAGCGGCAGGCTCTCGGGCAGCCAGTCCTGATAGAACAGGCCCGAGACGACCATCATGCCGTGCAGCGCCACCCAAAGCCCCGCCATGCCCCGGTGAAAACGCACCCGCGCCTTGCCCGGCACGCGCGCGGTCAGCGTGACGAACGCCAGCAGAATCATGCCAAAGAGCACGAAGATCATCCAGCGCAGCGGAAACTTGCGCTGAGTGAAGAGCGTGCAATATCCGATCAGCGCGAAGAGCGACACCGTGAGCAGCCTCGAATCGAAGATCTCGTTGAAGATGCCCGTCACCCGGTCGTACAGGTTGAGCATCTTCGTGCCGTCAATGCCATGTCTTTGCATGTGTTTGCCTCCCGGCCCGAATGGCCTGTTGATAAATCTCCTCCACCGTCTGCGCGTTGCGCGCCCAGGTGAGCGCCCGGGCCGCCTTTTGGCCCCGCTCGCGCAGCGCCGCGTACGCCTCGCGGTTTGAAAATACGTCGCGCATCACGCGCTCCGTCGCTTCGATGTCCCCGGCGGGAACGAGAAACCCGTTCTCGCCGTCGCAAATCGTGTCCTCAATGCCCTCGCCGCGCGCGCCCACGGCGATGCAGCCCGCCGCCATCGCTTCAATATAGACGATGCCATAGCCCTCGCCCCAGCTGGGCAACACGAACAGGTCGCTCTGCGCCATCCTGCGCAGCACCTCCTCGTGCGGCAGGCCGCCGGTCATCTCCACGCGATTGGAGAGCCCCAGCTGCGCGATGCGTGCGCGAAGCTGCGCTTCCATCTCCCCGATGCCCACGATCGTCAGCGTCGCGTCCGGGAAGTCCCCGGCTACGCGCGCGAACGCCTCGAGCGTTTTGTCCATGCACTTGCGCGCCTTGAGCGTGCCCACGGAGATCACGCGCCGCGGGATGTTCTGCGTCCGCTCCGGAACCAGCGACAGGTCCACGCCGTTTGGCACGACGCGGCTGATCGCCCCCGCGTCCCGGTAGGGCGCCACGCGGCGCATCAGCAGCGTTGAGACGGCCATCAGCGCGTCCGCCTCGCGCGCAATGCGCCGGTTGCGCGCCCAGGGCGTCTTCCCTGGGATGAAGTAGTGAAACACGTCCGTGCCGTGCACTGTCAGCGCCATCGGGATGCCCAGCGCCTGCGCAACCAGCAGCCCCGCGTGTCCGTCGCGCGGGAGCATATGCGCGTGCACGATGTCAAACGGCTTTTGCGCATGCAGCCGTCTGGCCACGGGCATCGCCGCCCCTGCCAGCAACCGCCCGCCCAGCAGCCGTTCCCCTACGTTGCCCAGCGTCAGCGCCCGCGGGTAAACCACCTGAATGCCGTCGATCACGGCCTCCCGGGGCGTGCGCGCGGCCACCTGCGCCTGCGCCGGGCGAAGTCTGGCCATGCCCGGCATCACGCCCACGCAGGAGATGACCACGACCTCGTGTCCCCGCGCGCGCAGCGCCTTCGCCTGCTCGTGCACGTAAAAGCAATACGGCGAGGCATCCGCCTGCCGGTGAATCATCATCAGGATGCGAAGCGGCTTTTCCGCCATGCGGACGCCTCCCTTCTCAAATTGTCCGATAAAGCGCCTGCCAGCGCGCGGCCACCAGCGGCCAGGCGTAGGCCTTCGCGTGCTGCACACAGCGCGCCGAGCGCTGCGCATAGCCCTCGCAGATCTCCCTCAGTTTCTCTGCCTGCTCCGCGATGTCGCCGCAGCGCACGGTAAAACCCACTTCCCCCTCGGGGAACTGGCCATCAAACCCCTGTCCCCGCGTATAGAGCACGGGCACGCCCTGGCTCATGGCCTCCAGATACACCATGCCGAACGTCTCCGCGCTGGAGGGCACCAGCAACACATCACACGATTGGTAGAATTCCTTCATGGCCTCCATGCCCTGCACGCGGCCCACGCAGGCGTCGCCCTCGCCAAGCCCCGCCCGAAGCCGCTCCTCCAGCGGCCCGCTGCCGCAGGCGTGCAGCACAAACCGCCCGCCCGCCTCTCTCGCCCGCTGAACGGCAGCAAGCGCAGCCAGCGGCCGCTTGCGGGCGTTGAGCAAGCCCGCGAAGCCGACGTGCACCGGTTCTCCC
>CALVTV010000247.1 GCA_944363005.1 uncultured Clostridia bacterium
GCCTCAGGACGCCGCACTGCGCGACCAGCGGCTGGAGGCCAATCACATCAGATACGAGGATGAGGAGGGCTGGTAATAGAATTGTTGCGGTACAATACATAGGCAACAGCAGGCACACAAAAGAGAACCCAGCTTTGGCAAGGTAGAAGCGCAACAACCCGCTACCTCAGAGGAGTTCTCCATGGACAAGGCAACACAGGAAACCCACTTTCGTCAACGGATGCTCAAATACGCGGCAAAGCACCGATGGGACAGGGAAGCACAGTGGTGACGCTGAAAGCTGCCTGGCTGGAGGCACTGTCCGTGGAACAGCACAGCTTTTCCATGGTTTCGGGCGCAGGCACCCGGTTTACCGATGTCGGCCAGCCGCTCAGAACCGGCGACATCAGCCACGATGCACTGTGGCTTCTGCTGCCGGTACTCTCCCCTGGCACGCTGGGAACGGTCGTAGGCTTCTTCAAAAAGAAGAAACGAGCAAATTAGTCCCGCTTCTTCACACACCCTGCTGGCGGGCAGGGTGCGTCATCTTGTCAAGAAAGCAGGCAATGGCATTTTTCTGACAAACTGAAGCCCGAAAGGCAGGCTTTCGGGCTTTCTGCATACCTCGGGCCAATGGGCCGCGGACGCATTACCGCTTCCATGAGGCGCCCAATGTACCCTGTGTGAGCCAATCGCAGCGGGCCGGCAGGGTTGTTTTATTCAGGGGAATGCCCAAAACGCGCGCCAGGGTGGGCGCGATTTCCAGAACATGGCCCGTCTCCAACGTCTTGTCCGCAAAGGAGGGACCCGCCGCAAGCAGCATCGGCTGCGGTCCTTTGTCGGGCATATGTCCATGGGTTGCATACAGGGAACGGGGAGCGTCCGGACTGAGCCGTTCAAACACCGGGCCGCAAGCCTCGCCTTCAAACAGCGTCTTTCCATCTGTTTCGATCACCAGCGAGAACGCTCCCCGCAAGCCGAAGCGTTCGTCCGCCTCCCTCGCGCTTATAACCTCGAATTGCGTGCCGGCACGGGCAGACAGTTCGTCCTGGGCCAGCGTGCGCACTTGCGCCAGCAGCGCCTCATCCAGAGGATCGCTCAGGTAGATCTGAGCGCCCATCCCACAGGAATGGGCCAGCGCGCGGTATGTCCGCACGCGCCCCAGAGAGTCCAGCTGGATCAGCCCGTGCTGCGCAAACAGCGCGTTCAAACGCACCTTTTGGCAGAAAGCGAGCTGGCCATGATCGCTCAGTACCACAAAATCTGTTTGGTCGAAGATTCCCGCGTCCCGGACCGCTTTCACGAGCCATCCAAGCCAGCGGTCGGTAAGGGCGAGCGCGTCAACGACGGCCGGACCAAACAGGCCGTGATAGTGTCTGGCGCTGTCGACCATGCCCCAGTGCGTAAACAGCAGTTCCGGCCGGTATGTGCGTATCATGCCGACCGCGCAGGCCGCACTAAAGGCATCGTAACCGGGGCGGCCATTGTCATGCCGCAGAAGATAAAGATTGGGCTGGACCACCGTTTCCCAGATGGGACCTGCTCCGCCGTCAACCAGCGCCTGCCGCATGGTTTTCCCGCCGGCAAGATCCGTGTCCAGCACCTCGGGGATCAGGTAGTCGATCGCGTCGTTGCCACGGGCGGTAACGGGCCACCTGGCCACGCCGCTTTTCAGTCCCGCCCGGCGAGCGCTGTGAAATAACGTTTCGCAGCGGATATCGCTCAGAGCGTTATACCATTCCGGAGGTGAAGCCTGCGGGTCAAAACGCTCGTTGTGAACGATGCCCGTCTGCCCGCACGGCCGTCCCGTGATGATGGAAGCGTGTACGGGATGCGTCAGAGAAGGATAAACGGTCCGCATTCGCTTTACCAGCAGCCGCCTGCGAAAAAGGGCGGCGGCATTGGACATTTCCAAAAAGGTCGCAACATCCTCCTGTACCATCGCGTCGACGCTGATCACAACGAGATGCTTTTTCATTCTTGCTCCTCCAGAGACGCCAGCGCAAGGGCAACCGTTCTGACGCCATTCGCAGGCAGCGCAAGGCTCAGGCGTCTTTCCTCAAACGCGATGGGATGCCATTCCAGCTCTGTCAGGTCCGTCAGCCATGCTCCTGCAATTCTGTTCCGGGTATGAATCACCGCTTCGTTTCCTTTCCCCTGCTGGCAGATGCGCAGGATCAGACGCTCCGCGTGATCTTCGCTGCGCTTTACAGCGATCAGTCGTACCGGGCCCTCCAGGCGCAGCAAACTGCTTTGGGCGGGCAGGCTGCCCGAATGGATCGGCGCGGAATACGCAATAAGCGGATGGGAAAATATCGCAGCGCTGCGCAGCAGCTCCTGGCTGTCGATATCCTCAATCGCCGTCAAGCCAATCTCGATTCGATGCTCGCCGATATCGGGGCAGGGGTCGGGGAAGTAGGAAGCATGCAGCAGGTTGACAGACAGGCTGTCGCCGCCGCCACGGTAGCCATATTTGCAGTCCGTGGTCAGGCCGAGGGTTGCCTTCTGGCTGCATGGGACGGGCGACGCGTAGGCGATTGCCGGAACGTCATGCCCCTCCGCCTCGCGGTCGATGCTTCCGCAGGGGATGTCATATCGATAGGTGCGGGCGTTAAAGGAGAAAGGAACATAGAACTGCAGCAGCGGAGTTGCGCCGTTTTCCTCTCCAAACTCCCGCCAGAGCACCTTGACCGAGAAGCGAAGCGTCGCGCTGTTGGGCGCAAGGGAGACTGTGACTTCCATGCGCGAAGCGCCAAACGAAACGCTGTAGCGTACAAATGTTTGTACGCCTGAAAGCCTCCTGTCCTCCACGCGAACCATGCATTGGGCATGGATGTCCTGCACCTTGCCATAAGGGCCGATCGTCCAGGAAGAGCGCTTGAAATGGTCGGATTCGTAAATCAGTCTAAAGAACGCCGAGGGCCGATCCGGCGTTATCAGCGCGGCGCCTGTGCGTTTGTCCGTAAGCGAAACCAGGTGCATCGTTTCCGAAGCAAAGACCGCGCGGATCAGTTCATTTTCCAGAACCAGGGGTTTGTCCGTAATTCGCGTGACGCGGGGCGTGGCGACCGGGGGCCTTGCAAAACTGCTGTGCCAGGAAATGGGCTCCTCTTCCAGCTGACCATAGGCCGGCTGCTCGATGGGACGCGGCTTTTGATCCGGCGCATAGCGCACGGCGATGCTGGTATAGCCCAGCGCGGGCGCCTTGACTCGCGCGACCAGCCTCGCGTAGTGATGCCCCCAATAATGAACCCCTTCTTCATACACGCTGAAGGGCAGCCGGTTTCCCTGCAGATCCACAATCTCGGTCATGCGCAGGGGATACGCCCAGTCCCACAGCGTCAGCGCCACACCATCGTCCCGGTCAAACTGAGTGGTATTAAACAGCACAAATACACGCACGCTGCCGTCCCCATGCGATGTCGCGGCAAAGCCAAAATCGGGCGACCCGGCGTTGATGCCATGGCCGGTGCTTTTCATCAGGTTGTAGCCTGCGCCCGCGCCGTCCGCCAGCGCGCCGCCCTTCCTGGCCGGGCCGAAGCCGTCCGTTGCGATCCGCTGCGCCAGCCACTTCATGGAGCGGTTGGCATTGCCGGAGATGTAGCAAAGCGCCTCCTGGAAGAACCCAAGCGCCTGATGACAGGAATCCGCCACGCACGAGCCCGGCAGAATATCATGAAACTGGTTAAACAGCACCTTTTGCCAAGCCTTTTCAAAATTGGGTTGGCAGGTCAGCGTATCGCCCGCCTGCGCCGACCAGGCGCCGAGCATTTCCGCATCATAGAGCCGCTCCTCCCCGGTGCGGTTGGCGTGTTTCAGCCTCGCCTGCGAGGTATAGCAACCTGTGAAGAGGCAGTTGAGCTCTCCCTGAACGATAGGGAACAGCTCACGGTTCTTTTCGAGCCGATGGAAGAACGCATGGAGTGTGCCGAAGCGAATCACGGGAGCCAGTGGCCAGGAGGCCATATCGATCAGGCGATCAATATCCCTGCGCGTCGGTCCGCCGCCGTGGTCGCCCACACCGTAGACATGCAGGAAAACGGAGGTATGATTGGCCCTGCACAGCTGCGGAAGGGGCAAAATGATATTCGGCTCCACCTCCGAGGAATACCAATAGGGCTCCTCAAAACACAGCAGTTCCGCTCCGGACGGCGAACGCCAGCGGTAAATCTTGTTTTCGCTCTCTTTTCTTCCCCGGCAATGATAGTAGTATTTGACGCCGCCCTGCTGGAGAATTTCCGGCAGGTTCGCGCTGTGCCCGAAGGTGTCCGGTTCAAAATCCACCTGGAGCCGCTGCGGCTGAATGTTCAGCAGTCCAGCCAGGTACCTCTTGGTATACAGCACATGACGGGCCATCGCTTCGGAGCCGGCCATGTTCTTGTCCGGCTCCACCCACGTGGACGCCGTGACTTCCCATCGTCCCTCCTCAACCCTGCGCCGAATCAGGGGAATCATGGACGGGCAGTATTTTTCGATCATTTGATAGGTAGCTGCCTGAGACTGCGAAAACGTGAAGTCAGGATACTCATCCATGATATCAAGCATCGTCTGAAAGGTGTCGATCACGACGCCGACCGTTTCAGGGGTACCCCATTCCCAGTTCATATCGATATGCGCATGGGCCACACAGATCATTTCAAGGGCCTTGGCTTCCCCGGACAGCGGCATCAGCTGTTTTTCGATCTCGGTCACGTTTTGCCGTGTCAGCGTCCACTGTTCGGCGAGCAGGTTGGACGCGCGTTCGACTGCCTGTTCCAGCAGCGCCGGAAACGCCTGTCCCTTCGCTTCATATAACCGCATCATGTATTCCAGCTCTGTCAGCAGGCGAACCAGCCATTTGTTGCCCTCCGCCTTTGCGCACAGATCTATAAAAGACAAACGGGTATTCATGGTCCATCACCTCATCATCTAGCCTTTATTGGCGCCGGAAAGGGTAAAGCCCTTGGACATAAATTTCTGGGCGAGTACATAGAGAAAAATCGACGGAAGGGAGTAAAGCATGGAAAAGGCCGCGAGGTTGCCGTAGGAAACGGAGAATGCATCAATGTAGCTTTCCTTACCTATCCATAAAGCAACGTCTCTGACACAATGCAGCCCTGACCTGAAAGGAGCGGCATTGCGCGA
>CALVTV010000248.1 GCA_944363005.1 uncultured Clostridia bacterium
AGATTGTCCGAAGGACAATTTGCACCCGAAGATCAAGGAGGTACAGTTATGAGCATGAATCCCAACAAAGTCATCATCCCCTGCCGCTTTTCCTACCTGCACTGCTGGGAGCCGGACAGTGTCAACGGCGGCGATCCCAAGTACAGCGTCTCTGCCATCATCCCCAAGAGCGACACCAAAACCCTCGAAAAGATCAGAGCGGCCATCGAAAACGCCAAGAAAGAATCCCTTTCCAAATGGGGCGGCAAGGTCCCCGCGAACCTGAAATTGCCCCTGCGGGACGGCGATATCGAGCGCCCGGAGGACGAAGCCTACGCAGACAGCTACTTTCTCAATGCCAACAGCCGTCAGGCTCCGCAGGTGGTGGACAAGCGCGTGCAGCCCATCCTCGATCCGAACGAAGTGTACTCCGGCTGCTACGGCGCAATCAGCGTAACCTTCTACGGCTTTAACACCAACGGCAACCGGGGCATTGCGGCGGGACTGGGCAACATCCAGAAACTCCGGGACGGCGAGCCGCTGGGCGGCAGAGTCAACGCCGAAGAGGAGTTTGAGACCTACGACGACGATGATTTCCTGTCCTGACCGGCACAGGGGCGGCGGTCACGCGCTGCCGCCCCCGCATGAAAGCCCGAAAGAAGGTACACAGCCAATGGCTCTTATGTCCATTGACATCGAGACGTACAGCGAAGTGGACCTTCCCAAAGCGGGTGTCTACGCCTATACGGATCACCCGAGCTTCGAGATTCTGCTCTTTGCCTACGCCTTTGATGATGAGGAGACGCAACTTGTCGATCTCAAGTGCGGCGAATCGCTCCCGCCCCACGTGCTGAACGCGCTCAGCGACCCGGCCATCATCAAGACGGCTTTCAACGCCGCGTTTGAGCGCACCTGTTTGAGCCGGTACCTCGGAAAGCCTCTGAATGCGGGCCAGTGGCAGTGTACCGCTGTGCAGTCGGCCATGCTGGCCCTGCCGCTGTCGCTGGAGGGCGTGGGCGAAGTGCTGGATATCCGGCGCAAAAAGCTCAGGGAGGGCGGCGACCTCGTGCGCTATTTCTCCCTGCCCTGCAAACCCACGAAGGCCAACGGCTACCGCACGCGCAACCTTCCTGAACACGATCCACAGAAGTGGACGCGCTTCAAGGAATACTGCATTCGGGATGTGGACGCCGAGCGGGAGATCCGCGCAAAGCTGCGCGACTATCCCATTCCGGCAAAGGAACAGGCGCTGTACCAATTGGATCAGGAGATCAACGACCGGGGGATCATGGTCGATCCCGTGCTGGTGGCGCGCGCCATCGAGTGCGACGAACAGTACAGGGAAAAGACCACGCGGCGCGCCTACGAACTGACCGGGCTGGCCAATCCCAACAGCCCCGCTCAGCTCAAAGACTGGCTGGGAACCCAGGGCGCAGAAGTGGAGACCCTCGACAAGAAAGCGGTCAACGCGCTGATTCCCGACGCGGAGGGCGATGTACTGGAAGTGCTGAAGCTGCGGCTGCTCATGGCCAAGACGAGCGTAAAGAAGTACGAGGCCATTCGCCGCTCGATTTGCTCAGACGGGCGTGTCCACGGCCTGCTGCAGTTTTATGGAGCCAATCGAACCGGACGGTGGGCAGGCAGGCTGGTACAAATTCAAAATCTGCCCCAGAACCACATTCCGGATCTGGCCCTCGCTCGCGAACTGGTGAAGGCGGGGCGGTATGAGGACATTGAGCTGTTATACGAATCCACGCCGGGCGTGCTCTCGGAACTGATCCGCACGGCCTTTGTGCCCCGACCCGGATGCCGGTTCATCGTGGCCGACTTTTCAGCCATTGAGGCCCGGGTGATCGCATGGCTGGCCAATGAGCAATGGCGCTTGGAGGTCTTTGAGCAAGGCGGGGATATCTACTGTCAGAGTGCCAGTGCGATGTTCGGCGTTCCGGTAGAAAAACATGGGATCAACGCTCACCTCCGGCAGAAGGGCAAGATCGCCGAACTGGCCTGCATTGCCGAAGGCCAACAAGTGCTCACCGACCACGGATTGATACCTATCGAGCGGGTCACCACGGACCACAAGGTCTGGGATGGTGAATCCTGGGTATCCCATGAAGGCGTCGTCGAGCGCGGAGAAAGGGAGGTCATCGCTTATGGGGGACTCACGGCAACGCCAGATCATCTCGTATGGATCGAAGGGCAATCGCAGCCGGTACGATTTGACGCAGCCGCCGCCAGCGGCGCACATCTCGTACAAACAGGAAATGGTCGGACGGCGCTTCGGCTGGGTCATGATCCTATCGCCGCAAAAGCGCTGGAACAGCAACTGGAACCATTGCTACGTCCTGACAAGGTGTGTCGGATGCGGTTCCATTCAATGGCAGGCGTTCGATCCCCTTCAACGCGGGACCAGCAAGGGTTGTCAACGATGTTCACGGCCCAGGAAGATTCCCCCGTGGTTGGAGCGCAGGCTCACCGCAGCAAAACAGCGCTGCGAGAACCCGCATGCGCCTTCTTACAAAAATTATGGCGGGCGTGGAATTCAATTCGAGTTTGCGAGCGTAACAGAAGCGGGCCTTTATCTCATCCGGACCTATGGCCTTCCGAGCCGCGCGATGGAGATCGACAGAATCGACAACAACGGCAACTATGCCAAGGGAAATCTGCGCTTTGCAACGCACCGGGAAAACAATCGCAACAAGCGGACGACGGTTTTGACCCGTTTCGATCAAAGCCACTGGCCCTACGCGCGGACAGTCGTGATACGCAAACTTTCGCAGGGAATGACGCGGGAAGAGATCATACAGGATGCGGAAAGGGCAGTGATCGAAAAGCGGAAGAACTGGCGACTCATCCTGGCACGGCTCGAGTTTATGACCTACGAAATGCCGGACGACATCATCGTTTTACCGTATCGGGAAAGCTCGTACACAACTGTGGATACGGCGGCTCCGTTGGCGCGCTGACTGCCATGGGGGCATTGGAAATGGGGATTCAGGAAGAGGAACTTGCGCCGCTGGTACGGCAGTGGCGTCAGGCCAATCCCCGCATCATCCGGCTCTGGACGCAGGTGGAGAACGCCGCCGTGATGGCCGTGCGCCAGCGGACAAGGGTCCGCCTCGGTCGGCTCACCTTTCAATCTCGCTCCGGGATGCTCCTGATCACACTGCCCTCCGGCAGGAAGCTCTGCTACGTCAAGCCCCGCATCCAGACAAACCGCTTCGGCGGCGACGGCCTGACCTACGAGGGCGTTGGCGAAAGCAAAAAGTGGACGCGCATCGAGACCTTTGGCGGCAAGCTCACCGAGAACATTGTGCAGGCGACCGCCCGCGACCTGCTGGCCGAGGCCATGCTGCGCTTGCGCGACGCGGGATTTGAGATCGTCATGCACGTGCACGACGAGGCCGTGCTGGAAGTGCCTGTCGGGCAATCGAGTGTCGGGGAAGTGTGCGCGCGCATGGCTGAAGCTCCGGAGTGGGCGGATGGCCTGCCGCTTCGGGCCGACGGCTACGAATGCGAATTTTATCAAAAGGACTGAGGAGGAAGCACATGAAGATCAGCAAGTTTAATCATGAAGGCTATTATGATCCCACGCCGTATCTGGCGTTTCAGAATATTCCCGACCCAGCCGAGGAAGCGTGGAAGGAAAAGCAGCGCCGCGACCGGCTCGCCAAATACCGCCCCATGGTCTACATCTGTTCGCCTTACGCGGGTGACGTCGAGGCCAACGTGGCAAAGGCCCGCCGCTACTGCCGCTTTGCGGTAGAGAAGCGCTGCATTCCCATTGCCACGCACCTGTTCTTTCCGCAGTTTCTGAATGACAATGACCCGCAGCAACGCGACCTCGGGCTGTACATGGCCAATGTATTGTTGACCAAGTGCTCTGAGGTCTGGGTGTTCGGCAAGCGCATCAGCAGCGGCATGGCCGCAGAGATCTGCAAGGCCGAGACGCGCGGAATGCCCATCCGCTACTTTACCGAGGAAATGGAGGAAGCGCGCCATGGATGAAATTCTCTCCGCACTTGAATGCATACCGGTCAGGGAATGCTCCTATGAGGAATGGCTCGAGA
>CALVTV010000249.1 GCA_944363005.1 uncultured Clostridia bacterium
CTGCGCGATCAGGGCGCGGCGATGATGCTGGGTATCGAGCTGGCCGTGGGCGAGGCGCCGTTTTGGCAGGCGCTGACGGCGTATGTCGAGCAAAGCGCGGGCCGGATCGCCACACAGGGCGACCTGGAGACGGCGCTGTACGAGGCGACGGGCAGCCGCTGGGACGGCTATTTGCAGGACGAGCTGACCTGGTGAAGCGGCAGGCAAAGCAGTCCCAGCAGCGCGGCGCACAGCGCGCCCAGAACCGGATAGCCGCGCTCGACCAGCGTGCCAAAGCCGCACAGCGCAAAGAGCAGGCAACAGCCCGAGGAGAGCAGCACGCGCCTTTTCGGGGGAAGCATGCGCATCATTCCGGCGAGCATGGCGCAGAGCGTCGAGAAAGCGGCGCAGAACATGCTCAGCGCGCAGAGCACATAGCCGCGCCGCCCGAGCATCTGGCAAAGGGCCACGAAGGGCAGGGCTTGCGAGAAGGCGGCCTGCCTGTGGCGGCTGAGGGCGGCGACGCTCAAAGCGAGCAGCGCGCCGAAGAGCAACGCAAACAGGAGCGCGGCCTTGCGGCGCTCTTTGGGGCTGCGGCCAAGCAAGAGGCCGGACATGCCCGCGAGCATGGCGGCATTGAGCGCGCCGTAGACGATGCCGTTTGCCCCGGCGCGCACGACGTGCGAGGCGGGCGCAAAACACGCTTCGCCGGAAGGCTGCTGGAGCAATTTGACCATCAGAATGGGCAAAATGACGCAAAGCAACGCGCCCGGCAGGGCCAAACCTTGCAGCCCGCGGGCCGCCAGCAGCGTGCCCAGAACGAGCGCAAAGCAGAGCCCCAGCTCATAAGCGGGGCGAACCGGCAGCAGCAGCGCCGTCAGTTCGCCGCAGGCGGCGAGCATCGCGCCACCGGTGACGGCGGCCAGCAGAAAGAACAGGGCGGCACATACGCGCCCCAGCCGGTTGCCAAAGCGCACGCGGCACAGCCCATCGAGCGTGCGCACGCCCGCGCGCTCCATCTGAGCGGGCAGGCGGCAAAACAGCGCCGCGAGCGTCAGGCAGGCCAGAAGCATGGACAGGGGCGCGTACACCCCATGCGAAGAGAAGAAGTGTGCGATTTCCCGGCCGGAGGCGAACCCCGCGCCGATTACGCCGCTGAGCAGCGCCAGCGCACAGGACAATGCGCTCATGAACATCCCTCCTGTTCGCTCCACAGCTATGCGCCGCGCGCCGAAAATAGACGGGACTTGCGGCGTGTTGTTCTTCCATTTTGGCGGCTTTGGGGCTATAATAAAAGGCAGTATTCCTGCGGGATTTCAATTCGCCGCCAAGGCGGCAGATGAGCGGAAGGCGATGGACATGGAGCGAATCAACTATTGTGAAATCGATCTGGAGGCCATACGCAACAATGTGCGCGTGATGCGCGCGGCGATACACGGCGGGGCGAAGTTCCTGGCCGTCGTCAAGGCGGATGCCTACGGCCATGGCGCGGTGCCCGTGGCGCGCGCGGCCCTTGAAGCCGGGGCAAAGGCGCTGGCGGTGGCGATTCCGGAGGAGGGCATGGAACTGCGCGCGGCGGGCATCGACGCCCCAATACTCGTGCTCGGCGGCATCGATGCCTCCGCGGCCCCGGCGGTCGTCGCGGCGGATCTGACGCAGGTGGTCTTTGACGAAGCGCGCGTGCGCGCCCTGAGCGAAGCCGCCGTCCGGTTGGGCAAGACGGCGCGCGTGCATCTGAAGCTGGATACGGGCATGGGCCGCATCGGCGTGCGCACGCCACAAGCGGTGCGCGCGCTCGTTCGGCTGATCGACGGCCTGCCGGGCGTGGAACTGACGGGGTACTTTACGCATATGGCGACGGCGGACGAGCCGGACAGCACGGGCACGCTCGAGCAGATCGCCCGCTTTGACGCGCTCTGCGCCGTGATTGCCGAGGAGCACCCGGCGCCCATCACGCGCCACGCGGCGAACACGGCCTCGATCTTCTGTTACCCGCAGGCGCATTACGACATGGTGCGCGGCGGCATTGCGCTCTATGGCTATCCGCCCGTGCCGGGCGTGAAGGGCCTCAAGCCCGCCATGCGCTGGGTGACCCGGGCGGTATATGTCAAGACGATCGAGCCGGGCGACGCGGTCAGCTACGGCGGCCAGTTTGTGGCCAAGCGCCCCACGCGGGTGATGACCGTGCCGGTGGGCTATGCGGACGGATACCGCCGCGGCCTGTCGGGCAAGGGATGCGTGCTGGTGCGCGGGCGGCGCGCGCCGGTTCTCGGGCGCGTCTGCATGGATCAGATCATGGTGGACGTGACGGACATCCCCGGCGCGCAGGAGGACGACGAGGTGGTGCTGCTCGGCGCGCAGGGCGGGGACTGCATCGACGCGCAGGAGATGGCGGACTGGCTCGGCACGATCAGCTATGAGGTGCTCTGTTCGCCCAGCAAGCGCGTGCCGCGGGTCTATCTGCATGCGTGACGCCGTGCAGGAGCTGCGGCTTGCGCTGCGAAGCCGGCGCGCCGGGCTCACGAAGCAGCAGCAGGCGGACGATTCGGCGCGGGTCTGCGCGCGCGTGCTGGCGCATCCGGCCTATGCGTCGGCGCGCGTGGTGATGGCCTACGTCGCCGCGCGCGGGGAACTGGATTTGCGGCCCGTGCTCGAGGACGCGCTGGCGCGGGGCAAAGTGCTCGCCCTGCCGCTGTGCGTGGGGCCGGGGGAGATGCAGGCGCGCAGGATGACGGCGCTTTCGCAACTTCGCCCGGGCCGCTATGGCATCCTGGCGCCGGATGAATCGTGCGAATGGATCGACCCGACGCGGATTGATCTGGTGCTCGTGCCGGGCGTCGCCTTTGACCGGCAGGGCGGGCGCGTGGGGCAGGGCGGCGGGTATTACGACCGCTTTCTGCCGCTGACGACCGCTCTGCGCGTGGGAATCTGCCATGACTTCGCGCTGCTGGAGCGCGTGCCCATGCGCCCGCACGACCAGCGCGTGCAGGAAGTGATCACCCCGGCGGCGCACATCGTGTGTCCCGGATGACCCAACAGGAGGAATGGACGTGTCAACAAAAGCAAACAAGCGCACGCCGCTGCTCTGGGCGCGCGGCTGGGGGCGTGAAGTGTTGCCGCTGGCAGGGCGGCTGCTGGTGATCACGCTGGCCGTGATCGTCATGGGGCTGATGTTCAGCGCCTTGCAGGCGATCAAGACGGACGTCCTGCGCGTCGCGGTTTCGGCGGTCGTCGCCCTGGGCATGGCGCTGCTCTACCTGACGGAGGGGCTCAACCGCGGCGGGCGCGATGCGTTTTACAGCCGCCAGGTCATGCGCCTGACGCAGGCGGGCAAGCCGGTGGAAGTGGTCGAGCGGGCGAGGTGCTTTCATCCGCTCAAGGCGGGAGCGGCCTGCCTGCTGGTCTTTGCGCTTCCGCTGGCGCTCGGCGTGTATCTGGCCGTGACCGCCAAGCCCTACACCTATGCGCTTCAGGATCTGCCGCAGTGGCTGACGTATTCATATGGCAACCGCCAGGATGTGATGGCGCCGCTGGCCGCTTACGTGCAGCCGGCGGGGACGACGGCGGTGGACTGGGTGCGCGTGATCGTGCGCGTATTCGTGATGCCGTTTGTCAATTTCTTTTCCGATCCGCAGCGCATGAGCGCGACGATCGACCGGGTCACGCCGCTTTGCCTGCTTTGCTACCCGCTCGCGTTCATGGCGGGTTATCTGTGCGGGCCGAAGGCACAGGCCAGGCTCGAGGCCCGGCAAAAGCGGGCGAAGAAGGCCGCTGTCCGCAAGCAGAAGAAGCACAGCCTGACGGCGGAGCTGCTGGGGGAGAGCAACGTGCCCCACTACGGCCACGCGCGCGAGGAGGACAAGCCGAAAAAGAAGGAACTCGTCTGACCGGCATTGAAAAGGCTGGCGGGGTCTGATATAATGAAGTCGTATGAGCACAAATGCGTGCAGGAAAGGCGGGAAAACCGGCATGAGAATCATCGGCGGGCAGGCGCGCGGACGGACGATCGTTGCGCCTGCGGGAGCCAAGACGCGCCCGACGCAGGATTACGTGCGCGAGTCCCTGTTCAACATCCTGCGCTGGGACGTGCCGCAGGCCCGCGTGCTCGATCTGTTTGCGGGAACGGGCGCGCTGTCGCTGGAGGCGGTGAGCCGGGGCGCACAGGATGCCGTGCTCGTGGATGCGGACCGGGATGCCTGCGCGGCCATCCGGCGCAACATCGAGAGCGCGCGCATGCAGGAGCAATGCCGCTTGCTGCAAAAGGATTACCGCGCGGCGATGGAACAACTCGGGCGCGAGGGTCGGCGTTTTGATCTCATTTTTATCGATCCTCCGTATAAAATGGAGAATACCGGGGAAATGTGCGCGGCACTCTATGACGGAGGGCTTCTGGCGGAAGCTTTTTTGATCGTGGTGGAACACCGGCGCGGCTGTGCGCCGCTGCTGGATGCGCGCTTTGAGGCGTTTGACCAGCGCAATTACGGCGATACACAGGTCACATTCGTCCGCCGCGCCAAGGCGGATCAGGAGGAACAGCGTGAAGACGGCATTGTATCCGGGCAGCTTTGACCCGGTGACAAGGGGACACATGGATATCATCACCCGCGCTTCGCGCCTTTGCGATGCGCTCGTGGTCGCGGTGATGCACAATCCGGACAAGCGCGGCGCTATGGACGTGGCAAGCCGCGTGCAGGCGCTTTCGCTAGCCTGCGCGCATCTGCCCAATGTCCGGGTGATCGCGCACGGCGGGCTGCTCATCGAGTGCGCCGCGCAGACGGGGGCGGACGCGGTGATTCGCGGCGTGCGCCCGCTGGGAGACTTTGAGACGGAATACCAGATGGCGCAGGTCAACCGCGAGCTGGGCGGGGTGGAAACGCTGCTGATGGCGACTTCTCCGGCGTATGCGAGCATATCGTCCAGTATCGTGCGCCAGATCGCGGCCTTTGGCGGAGCGATCGATTCGATGGTGCCCCCGGAGGCGGCGGCTTGCATTCGCGCGTCGCTTGCGGGTCAGGGAAGATAAGGAGGCAACGGGATCTATGGAAAATACCGACAGCATGAGACAGGTCCGACAGGTGATCGAGGCCCTCGAACAGAAGGTGGGCAGTGCCCGCAAAGTGCCCATGACGAACCTGAGCATGATGGATGGCAGTGTGCTCATCGACCTGATCGGCCAGCTGCGCATTGCGCTGCCCAAGGCCGTGCTCGAGGCGCAGGAGATCATCCGCTCCCGCGAGGACATCCTCGCCAAGGCGCGCACCGAGGCGGACAAGACCGCGGACAAGGCCGACGCCATCTATGCCGATACCGTCAACAAGGCCAACGCCATCAAGGATCAGATTCACAGCGAAGCCGACGAGTATGACCGCACGACGCGCGAGCGCGCCAAGAGCGACAGCGACGCGATGATCGCCGACGCGCAGACCCGGGCGGAAGCGATCCTCTTCAACGCGCAGCAGCAGGCACAAAAGATGGTCGATGAAAACGAGATCACCCGCCGCGCGCAGGCCTACGCCATGGAAACCCGCGAGCGGGCGGAAAAGGACGCGGACAGCATCTACACGCAGGCCTGCGTGCATGCGGACAAGATGCTCAGCGGCGCGGCGGCCGCGCTCTCGCGCAGCGCCAACGAGCTGGCCGCCCTGCGCGACAACCTTCTCGGACAGAACAACACGTAACCATCATTTCGCCGCACAGCAGAAAGGGAAAACCATGAATACCAATCAAACGCTGTATATCGTCGTCCCCTGTTACAAGGAGCAGGAGGTACTGCCGGAAACCAGCAAGCGCCTGCGCGAGAAGATCAAAAGCCTACAGGCAAAGGGAAAAATCAGCGAAAAGAGCCGCGTGATGTTCGTCAACGACGGCTCCAGCGACGACACCTGGCCCATCATTCGCCGCCTGCATGAGCAGGAGCCGGACGTCTTTTCCGGCGTCAACCTCTCGCGCAACCGCGGCCATCAGAACGCGCTGTTGGCGGGCCTGCTCACGGCGGTCAACTATGCCGATATGATCATCTCCATGGACGCTGACCTGCAGGACGACATCAACGCTGTGGACGAAATGGTCGATCGTTACCTGGAGGGGTACGAGGTGGTCTACGGCGTGCGCAGCAAGCGCGATACCGACACGTTCTTCAAGCGCTTTACCGCCGAAGGCTTTTACAAGGTGATGAAGGCGCTGGGCGTGGACATCGTGTTCAACCACGCCGATTACCGGCTGATGAGCAAGCGCGCCGTCGAGGGCCTTGCGCAGTTCAGCGAGGTCAACCTGTTCCTGCGCGGCATCGTGCCCCAGATCGGCTACAAATGGACGACCGTCACCTATGAGCGCGCCGAGCGCTTCGCGGGCGAGAGCAAGTATCCGCTCAAGAAGATGCTCGCCTTTGCGGCGGACGGCATCACTTCCTTCTCCGTCAAG
>CALVTV010000250.1 GCA_944363005.1 uncultured Clostridia bacterium
TGATAGTACCACTTGGTGTACTCGTTGTTCTTGGGCAGCTTCACCCAGTCGTTCTTTTCAAACTCCGCGCGCGCGCGCAGCACGAAATTGCGCGCGGCCAGCGGCATCTCCTCCGGAAAGGTGAGCCCGTAGTCCTCGAGCTCACCTTCCGCCTGCGTCGCAATGGCCTGCGGCGGAACCTCCATGTTCACCGGCGCGACATCCTCCGCCAGTGCGCACGGCGAAACCGCCAGCAGCAGCGCGCTCAGCAGCGCCGCAAGTGTCCTCTTCATGGCCATCAATCCTCCATCACCAGCGCAATTTCCCCATCGATGGGCATCGTGCGCTCCTCGCCATCCACAATGGCGTTCACCGACCAGCCCGGCTCGTCGATGCGCAGCGTATAGCGCGCCTTGCTCGGGGAAACGCGCTCACTGCGCACGCCGACATGCGCACTGCCCACGCACAGGCGGTTCAGCGTCCAGCCGTCCCAGCCAATCGGCGTATGCGGCCGCCAACGGATGACCTTGGCCTGCGCATCCGGCGCGACGCCGAACAGATGCAGAATCATCGGCCAGACGAAGCCCGCCGTGGCCTGCGCCTGCACAAGCACGCCCTGTCCAGCATCCTGGCGGCGAAGCGCGCCCGGCAGTCCCGGCAGCTCCGTACCCGCCATCGCGTTCAGGCAGCCGATCATCTGCTCGACGTGCCCCCGCTGGCCGTGCCAGAGCGCCGCATCGGCAGGCACGGCGTCCGCTGCCAGCGGCTTTTCCTGCACCGGCGGCAGCTTTCCAAGATCGCTGCGGCAGGCGGAATCGTCCGCGCCCGTCATCCGCAGAATTTCGGCCTGTGCCTGCAGCGCCAGGCGCACATCGTCCAGCAGATCCGCGCGCACGTCGTCAAAATTGTGCGTCATCCGGCGCAGATGGCTCACACAGAGGCCCGTCATCGGCAGCATATCGTGCGCGAAGGCCACGTCGCCGCTCCAAAGCAGCGTATCGTGCACCAGGCGAACGAACTGCGCGCTCTCCTTGGGGCCGCCGATCTGCGTCACCTTGCCGCTCATGGAGACACTGCGCGCGACGCGCCCGGGTGCCAGCTGCGCCTCTTCGCTCAGGCGCACGAGCGTGCGCAGCATCTCTTTGGCCGTATCGGCTCCGCCCAGCGGCAAAAGCCCGCTGATCGTCTGCGCCCAGTTGTCGCCAAAGAGCGTCGGATGTTCCGGAATGTCCACGCACGGCGCCAGTCCCCCGCGCGGCAGTTTGCGCGTGAGCCAATCGCCGTAAATCTTCGCCCAGTTCCAGCAGTTGTCCAGCACAGCGCTGGGCAGCTTGGCCTCGCTGCGCTCCATCACCGCCGCCACGCGCGCTTCTTTTTTCGTGAGCATCTGCTCCGCGCCCTCGCGCAGCATCGCCAGCGCGTCCTCCGCCTTGGAGCGGGACGCAAAGCCGCCCGCGATGAACAGGCGCATGGTCGCCTGCCCCTGCGCCGGCAGGCGCAAGCGGTAAAACAGCCGTCCGTTGATGCCCTTGCCCTGCGTGTTGCCAAAGCCGAAGACCTCCTGGGGCAAATCGGCGCTGAGCACGCGGCTTGCGCCGTCCGCGCCCCAAACCACATGCCAGGGATTGCGGCTGTCGCGCGCGTAGAAGGCCTGCGTAGCCTCGTCGTATTCCCCGACGTCGCGGCCCAGCTCCAGCCCATCCTCGCCGTTGGCCGCGGCCACGGTCAAAATATCGGTGCGCACGGTGAAGGAGACTTCCGCCATGCGCGGCGCGTTTCTCAAGTTCTCGAGCGTGAGCTCGATCACGCATCCGGCCACATCGTCCGGGATAAACTGGCGGCGCACCACGTGCAGCTGTTCCTGCTGCATGCGGTAGTGGAACGCCGGGGCGACCGGGTGCGCCTCATAGGCGTCGCTCTCGCGCAGCGGCACGTCGTCCACCGCGAAGAAAAAGCCGTCGCAGACCTTCATCCCGCCAGCCCACAGGCCGCCCATTTCGCCCGGCACGGCGTAACCCATGTCCGGGAACAGGCCGCTCTGCGCGCCGATGAGCGCCGCGCCGCTGCCCGCCGTCACGGCCGGGGAATCCGGATGCGCGTAGGAGTAAACCCTGTACTTGCTGAGCATACACATACCTCCGTATCGGTCAGTTCCTGACGATGGCCAGGATCGTTTGAAGAATCAGGCGAATATCTGCCAGCGGGGAAATCTCCCGCAGGTATTTCATGTTGAGTTCAATCTTCGCGGGCATCACCGTCTCGATGTACATCCGCTCGGGGTCCTTGGCGCCGGCGAGCAGCTCGTTCTCGTTGCGGTAGGCGATGGACGCGTAATCCGTGATGCCCGGCCGCACCAGCAGCACCTGGCGCTGATACGGCGTATACAGGTCCACATAGCGGGGCACCTCGGGCCTCGGGCCGACAAAGCTCATCTCGCCCCGCAATACGTTGAGCAGCTGCGCCAGCTCGTCGAGCTTCGTCTTGCGCAAAAACGCCCCGACGCGCGTGATGCGGCTGTCGCGCCCGACGGTGATGGACAGGCCCTTTTTGTCCGCGTCCACGACCATCGTTCGAAATTTGAAGATGCGAAACGGCTTTGCGCCCCGCCCAACGCGCACCTGCCGGTAAAACACCGGGCCGGGATCGTCCGCCACGATCGCCAGGGCGATCAGCGCGAACACGGGCCAGAGCACCAGCAGCGCCGCGGCGGAGATGACGATGTCCATGGCGCGTTTGAGGATGAGCTGCGGTTTGCGCCCGGCGAGCACGGCCTGAATATCAAGCGTTTGATTCATGACGTTCTTCCTTTGTTCGTTGGTTCTGTCTCCTTGCCAGTGCGGCGCGTGCCGGTTTTAAACGCGATCAAACACGAAGCTGAAGAGCAGCACGCCCGCAAGCGCCAATCTGTACTTGACCAGCGCCAGCTTCACGCCCACGCGCAGCGGCAGGCGCGCAAGGGACACGCCGGCAAACCAGCTGCGCACATCCGCGCGGTTCATGTACGCGCGCGCCTGGCGCACTCGCTCTAAAATTCCGAAGGGCGACCCCGGCAGGCAGAGGTTGCGCACCGCCGTCACCGCCATCTTGCGCCGGCGCACGCGCATGCGCGCCATGCAGTCCGGATAGGGCGCAAGCAGCGCCTCCAGCGCGTCGTTGGAGA
>CALVTV010000251.1 GCA_944363005.1 uncultured Clostridia bacterium
CAAAGGCCCGTTCCATCTGCCGCGGATGCTTGCAATGGTTGACCAGCTTCTCAGAGAAGTGCTGATGAGCTGATAGCTATATCCTCCGCGTGGCGCAAGCCTGTCATAGACAGATTTGATATGCGAAAAGTAAGAGCCGAGCGCGACTTCGTGCTCGGTTCTTACAGTTGTACTAATCAAAGTAGCCTGCCTAACATACTCATATATTCCGAGGCCATTTTGAGCAGTTATCGCTCAAAATGACCTCGGTTTTTTGATTTTACAAGAATTTGCTATTATATGTAAATTCCGCTCTGATGCCAACACAGGCGCGTCGGGCGATCGCTTACTTTTATGAAAGACAGACGGCAAAGGCAATCGCGCGAAAAGAAGGAGTCGCGGAGTCAACGATCAAGTCAAGCATTCGCGGCGCACGAGTGAAACTCATGAAAAAATTAAAAAAATACTTGTGAAGAGACCGTCTAAATCGCATTTTATTCTCCTAATAAGTAGAGGGACAAATTCTCCCCCTCACAGGAACCTTGAAATCTGAATATTGTTTTTCACCGGCTACATAAGACCGGCCTTGCCGCAACCCATGGAGCGACGGCAAGCACGAAAGAGCGCCGACGCCATGACCCGATCTTGCAGATCGGTGAGCGACCCACGGCGGCTCTTTGGGTGGCGTGGAACACCACCCATGCGACGAAAGGGCTGGGAATCATGATACACCCCGTAGCACTATCGCAAGACTGTGGCGGGACTGCCCCGAGACGGGCAGGAAGTGGGAGTTGTCCAACAACCGGGCTGGTGAGAGAAAACGAAGACATTTGGATTCAATTCCAGATACAACGGCAGTCATTGGAATTATAGCTGATGGCTGCCGTACATGTGGAAGTGAGTTGATTCTATGGAAGGAGGGCGTGTGTCATGAAGGAAAAAAAAGGAATCGGCTTATCACAAAAGGATGCTTATCGTCTGATACTGAAAGAGTATCCCGACGTGATGAACGTCGATCAGGTTTGCGAGGTTTTGGACGTCAGCAAAAAAGTTGGTTACCGTATGCTGCAGCGCGGAGACATTCAATGCATGAAGGTGGGGCGCTCATATCGTATTCCCAAAGCTCATCTATTTACCTATCTTTGCATTGGTGTGAATTCGAATACGCATGAAACCGACTGAATGATTTGGACGACAGCCTACCGCAGTGATCTGTAACGCGGTATACTGTCATTGGTCAACAGAGGGTGCTTCTCTGCAAATAAGGAGGTAGAAACGATGGTAGCAGGACACCTGAGTGAAAAGAAGGGCTATTATTATGCTGTACTCAATTACACAAACCGGCAAGGCTGCCGAAAAACCAAATGGATCGCAACAGGCTATCCTGTTAAGGGAAACAAGCGGAAAGCGGAAGCGTTCCTGATGGAGCAGCGGCACAGTTTTCAAGAGCAAGAGCCGTTGCACGGCGGAGTTCTTTTTGCGGATTTTATGGAAGAATGGCTCGATGTAGTTAAAAACTCTATCTCGGTTGTAACATACAGTTCATATTCCAATCTGACAAAGAAGGTAATCTGTCCCTTTTTCCGAAAGAGAGAGATTACATTGCAGGAGCTAACCGCAAAAGACATCCAGGACTTTTATCAGGAAGAATTGAAGCGTGTGAGCGCATCTACGGTCATTCACTATCATGCGAATATTCATAAAGCGCTGAAATATGCAGTCAAACTCGATTTGATTTCATCGAATCCTGCGGATAAAGTAGAGAGACCTCGAAAAGAGCATTTCGTAGGGAACTTCTATGACGCGGACGAGATTAATCATTTGTTCGAGGTATCGAAAGGGACGCATCTTGAAATTCCGATCCTGCTTGGAGCATTTTATGCGATGCGCAGAAGTGAGGCGTTAGGGTTGAAATGGGATGCCATCGACTTTGAGCGGAATACGATTACGATTCGTCATACCGTAACATATGTGGACTTGGATGGTAAAAAGCAGCTGATCACACAAGACACGACTAAAACAAAATCAAGTTTGCGCACGCTGCCGCTCGTACCGTTCGTCAAAGAACGTTTCTTGCGCCTTCGCGCTGAGCAGATGGAAAATCAAAGACTCTGCCGAAAAGCATATAACCGCGAGTTCTTGGGATATGTTTGCGTGAATGAGATCGGTGATTTGATTCGGCCCAATTATGTGACAGAGGCTTTCCCAAAATTATTAGAGGCAAAAGGAATGCGACGCATCCGGTTTCATGATCTGAGGCACTCTTGTGCATCATTGATGCTCGCAAACGGAGTTCCGATGAAGCAAATCCAAGAATGGATGGGACATAGCGATTTCTCTACCACGGCGAATATCTACGCGCATCTTGAATACAATTCGAAGCTCTCATCTGCGGATGCCATGCTTGCGGGATTGAAGATTCAGCCGGAAGGATAAAAGAAAAAGCCGGTGAAAATCACCGACTTTTTCGTCTTTGGCGCAGCGGGAGGGATTCGAACCCTCGTGGGATGTGCTCCCAAACTGATTTCGAGTCAGCCCCGTTATGACCACTTCGATACCGCTGCATCTATATTTCTTCACATCAGAACTCAGAAATTGGAGAGAACTGATGGAGAGAACACAGAAAAATATGAAATTGTAAAAAGCCCAAAAAACGCGTAAGAACAAGAGATTTCAAGAGAGCGTTTCCGAATAACGCGGCGGATTTCGAGTCAGCCCCGTTATGACCACTTCGATACCGCTGCATCTTCATTTTTGCCGCCACACATTGTGCAGCCTAATTATTATAGCAGATGTTTTCTTCGCCGTCAATGGGTTACGGCGAAGTCGGCGCGCTTTTTCCGCACAAAAAGCGCCGGGGCAGAAAGGGATGTCCTTGCTCCCCGGCGTTTTGTCTTTTCAAACGAGCGGCAGCACATAGCCCACGACGCACAGGTAGTGCAGCACGCTGCCCGCCAGCACGAAGAGATGCCACACCCCGTGCATGTAGCGCACCTTGCGCATCGCGTAGAAGATCAGTCCTCCGGTGTAGCTGACGCCGCCCGCCAACAGCAGCCAGAAGCCGTCGCCCAGCGCGCGGACGATCTCGGGCAAGATCGACACGCCGGCCCAGCCCATCACGCCGTAAAGCACCATTGACAGCTCCTCGAACCGCGCGAGGCCGATGGCGTTCCGCACCATGCCGAGGATCGCCGCGGCCCATACCGCACAGAATACGATCAGCGCGCCGCGGTCGCCGCGCAGCAGCACCAGTGTGAATGGCGTATAGCTGCCCGCGATCAGCAGGAAGATCGTGGAGTGGTCAAAGATCCGAAACACACGCTTGACGCCCGGCATCGGGAACGCATGATACAGCGTGCTCATCGTGTACAGTACGATCAGCGAAAAACCGTACACCGCAAACGCGGCCGCGGCGGACGGCGAGCCGCGCAGCGCGGCCAGCGTGATCAGAACGCACGTTCCCGCCACCGGCAGCAGACTGCCGATGCCGTGAGACACGGCGTTGAAGATCTCCTCGCCCTTTGTATAGAATTTGATGTTCACATGCGACATCTCCTCTGTGACGATTTGAAGGATAGACGTTTCCGTCACTGTTATTATATCCCGAATGACACGTCTTGTAAACGGTTTTAATAATTGTTTAACATAGTTTTCAAAACTACGTCATGGAAGTCGGTCCCGATTGACGAATGAATGCAAAAGCTATATACTTATAAGGGAAAGCGGTATGGAATATGCAGATTCCTGCATATTCCGTCAAGGGTGCCTTTGGGCTGAAAGGCAGGTGGGGGCGATGCAGAAATATTTCGGCGTCAGCGCGTCGCCGGGCCGGGTGGCCGGGCCGGTGTACCGTCTGCGCCATACACATGCGGGTTTGGGCCGCAGCGTCGGCGCGCCGCAAAGCGAGTTGGCAACATACGAAGCGGCGGTCCAGCAAGCATGTAAAGAGCTTGAAGCGCTGGGGGACGCAGCGGATGCGCAGGATCGCGACATCTTCATGGCGCAGCGCATGATGCTCAAGGACGAGGGCCTCGCGGAGGAGACGCGCGCGTACATCCGCGTTGGCGCGGGAGCGGCGGCGGCCGTGGAACGTGCCGCGGGCGTTTATGCCGACAAACTGCGCAACATCGGAGACGATTATCTTGCGGCCCGCGCGTGCGATGTTCTGGACGTGTCGCACCGCGTTGTCGGCGTGCTGGATGCGCACAAGAGCGATTTGACGGAGCTGACAAAGCCTGTCATCCTCGCGTCGGAGGAGATCTATCCTTCTGATATTGTGGCGCTCCCGCGAGGCATGGTGCTCGGGTTTGTCACAAGCCGGGGCGGCGTCAACGCGCACGCCGCGATCATCGCGCGCACGATGGGGATCCCCGCCGTCGTGATGGCGGGCGATGAATTCCTTGAGGTGTGCGACGGCAAATACGCGGTGCTTGACGGTGGCACGGGTGCGTTCATGCTTGACCCGGACGAGGCCACGAAAGCGCGCTTTTCGCATGCGATGCGCATGGAACAGCGGCGCATTCTGGCGCAGGGGCTGCACGCGGAACCGTGTGCCACGCAGGACGGAACGGCGATCACGCTGTACGCAAACTGTGCTACGGTCAGTGACGTCTCGCTGGCCGTCGCGCTAGGCGCGCAGGGCATCGGCACGCTGCACAGCGACTACGTTCTCATGGCCGGGCGCATCCGGACGGAGAACGAGCAGGTGGATTTTTACACCGAATGCCTGCGCGCGGCGCGCGGGCTTCCGGTGCATGTTGTGACGTACGACATTGGCGCGGACAAATCGCTGCGCGGAAGTCAGCCTGAGGCGGCCAACCCCGCGCTTGCGCTGCGCGGTGTCCGGTACTGTCTGGCAAATAAGACCTTTTTCGTGCTTCAGTTGGCGGCGCTTCTGCGCGCTGCCATGTACGGCGATTTGCGCATCGTGCTGCCGATGGTGGCTTCGGTGGAGGAAATGCTGCGGGTGGAAGAGGTCCTCGAGGAGACGCGCCAGATGCTGCGGCGCCGCGGCGAACGCTTCAAGGAGAATGTTCCGGTGGGCGTAGTGATCGAGACGCCTGCCGCCGCGCTCTTGTCAGATGAACTGGCCGCGCACGCCTCGTTTTTCGCCATCGGCACAAACGACCTGACGCAATACACGCATGCGGTCGACCGCGCGGACGCATCTGTGCAGGAATATTATCCCAAGCGCTCGCGCGCGGTGGAAAAACTGCTGGCGATCACGCTGGAAAATGCCGCGAAAGCCGGGATCCCGGCCTATGTGTGCGGCGACAGCAATGAACCGCTGCAAGCCGAGCGCTACGTGCGCGGCGGCGCGCGGATGCTCAGTGTCTATCCGCGTTCGCTCCCTGCGGTGCGGGAGCACCTGTCGCAGATCTCGCTGTGACAAACAAAAGAGAATACAACGCGCCCCGGCCCTCACACAGAGGGCCGGGGCGCGGTTCGTTTACCGGCGTGTGCGCCGGAGGATGAACTTGACCGCCTCAACAATGGGGATCACCAGCACGGCAATGCCCAGCGCGACGAAGTATTCCATCAGGCTGATGTGCTCGAATCCAAAGGCGTCCGAGAGGCCGGGGAGATAGAGGATGGCGGTCGACAGCGCGAGGCTTCCCAGCATCGCGCCCCACAGCACGACGTTGTGCGTGTTCAGGCGGAACACGCTTTCGCGGCGGCTGCGCATGTTGAACGAGTGGAAGATCTCGGCCATGCTCATCGTCAGAAACGCCATCGTCATGCCGTCGGCGCTCTGGGCGATCTCCCACACGCCGCTCTCAAGGTAGTGGCCGATGAAGTACGCCGCCAGCGTCAGCGCGGCCACCATCACGCCCT
>CALVTV010000252.1 GCA_944363005.1 uncultured Clostridia bacterium
TTCTGTACTTCGGCGCAAACACAATATGATATTTGCAATTCCATTTTGAATGTGATAAACTCTGAATGTCTTCCATGACAAAATCCTCCTCTGTTTCTTGGCGGTTAGCAGACCTTCCTTGATTATAACAGAGGAGGATTTCTTTTATCTAAAGATTTCGACTCCACCGGCTGAGCCGGTGGTTTTTGTTTGCTAAAGCAGACAATAAAAAAGTCTGAAAACCGTGGTTTTCAGACAAATTGTGGTGGAGCATAGGGGAGTCGAACCCCTGACCTTTTGAATGCCATTCAAACGCGCTACCAACTGCGCTAATGCCCCGTCAACAGTGCATATTATATCGCAGTTTAGCGCGAATGTCAACACCTTTTTTCAAGTTTTTTCATTTTTTCTCGCAACTTTATTCCCAAGCTTTGTCGATCGTTACGCCCGTAAAATAGTGCAGCACGATTTCCTCAGCCGTGCTTCCTTGCTGAGCCATTGCATAGGCTCCCCATTGGCTCATGCCAACACCATGGCCATAGCCCTTCCCTGCCATATAGACCTGGCCGTCGACGATGCGCAGACTTTCAAGCAAGCAAGAGCGCATTTTCGTAGAGCCGATGGCCAAGCGGAATGCCGGCGCAGAGACTTCCTTGCCTGAAATGAGCAGCGTCGTCGCCCGACCCGATTCTCCTCGTTGGCCAACCTGAATGCTGGTCAATTCGCTGACCGACGCTCCTGAATCGCGAGCGGCAGCCAACACCTCCTCAGCTGTGAAAGTGGCTTCCCAATGCGCCGCTTCCGCGGGCGCCTCATCGTTTTCCATGCCTTTCACGCATTGCGTATAGGACGGTTCAGCCTTTTCATAGTCGAGCCCTTCTTTTGCGCGCGCCGTCAGGCCGCCCGAATGCGCATGAAACCATGCGTACGGGAATTCCCCCCCTGCATTGAGGACCATGCCCCGCGTTTCGTTTACCGCCTGCCGGATGCGCTCGTTGACGCCGGATGCATCGTACGCCTGAGCTTCTTTGATGTCGGTGGAGATGTCCGCTCCGTCGTACATCGACGTCTTCTGCGTCACAAATTGCAAGACAAACGTCCTCGCCAAAATGGCCTGTGCCTTGAGCGCTTCCAGCGGCCAATCCCCGGCCATCTCTCCTGCCAGAACAGCGGGCAAGTATTCCTCAACAGAAAGTCGTTCGATTTTCTCATTTTGAACGTCATAGACATTGAGGATCGGCACGCCGCCTTCGTCCTTTTCAAATCGTGCGGGGATCAGATCCGCGGCCGACTTCCCCTCTGCATCCTCTGGAGTCATCATGGGTGTGGCTTCCGGTTCCGGAAGCGCCGGATTCTCCGCTCCGACACGTTGGGCCGCGCATCCTCCCGTCAGCAGCGCGATGCCCAACATCAGCGCGATCAGGCATTGTTTCATATCCATCCCTCCGGCCTACAGTGTACGTCAGGAAATGGAGAAATATACGCCAAATATTTGAATCCTTTCCTCTGCCTGGGCGGCGGCGTTATTTGAACGCGTCGCATTCCCGGCAGCAAAAAACGGAGCCGTGTCCGGCTCCGTTTCTTCCTTGCATCAATAGTTGACATTCCACGTGGATACATAGCCCACTTCGGTTCCTACCATGATCATGCAGACGCTGGGATCATACTGTAAAATGGTGATCTGCTGACCAGCCGCATACGTGGCCTTCACCGTGGTCAGTGTCGATTCCGCATACATGTTAATCATCGTCGAACCGCTTCCGGCGCTGACGGCAAGCGTTCCCTGGGTGCCGGCTGCCGGCCCTGTGCTCTGCTGCGGGCGAGGCGTGATGTACTCAATGAGCGGCGGCGTAGCCGTGGGCGCCGGTGTCACATAAATCGGCGTGTTCTGCGGATACGTCGGCGGCAGATACGAGCCGTTAAAGCTCAGGTACTGCGTCATCATATAGCCATGGCGCGTTCCCACATATACCTCACACCACGTCGAGCCGTAGGAAACGACCTTGACCTGCGTGCCATTGCGATACTGACCGATGGATCGCGAGGTCTGTGAAGGCAGTTCTCGCAAATTGAGCACTTGGGTACTGCGCGGGTTGTTGACATAGGCTGTTGTATACGAAGTGGATCCGCCGCCGCCAGAGCCCGACAAATAGCTCGTGGACATGAAGCCCCTCAGCCCGCCGCCGGTAATCTGGGCCCAGCCATTGCCTTTGAGCATCACCGTTACGCGCGTTCCCGTGGGCAACGATCCCACGGATTTGTACGCCGTAGACGGGCCGGAGCGCACATTGACCTTTCCGCCATAGCGCGTGGTAACCGTTGCTGATGAGGTGGACCCCTTTTCGATCAGCGAATCATGCATGTATCCGTAAACGGTGGAGCCATTCACATTGACAGCGATATAGTTCCACTCGTAGCTGTCATTGACAATGGTAATCACCGTTCCGGAAGTCACCCGCATGAGCACAGGATAATCCAGCGACGGACCGCTGCGCAGATTGACGTAACCGCCATTCGCATACTTGACCGTCGCCCCGCTGCTCGAGGAGCCGAAATTCAAATAGGTTTCGGACATGTAGCCCTGTCTGCCGTCGAGCGTCTTGACCTGCGAAAAGCCGTTATAACCCCGAGCCAGGATCTGCACCCAGGTTCCGGTATCGTATAACCCCAGGCTTTTGCTGGACGTCGATGCATATTGGCGCAAATTGAGCCGCCCGCCCTTGACTACAGCAAAGTCTGCTGCCATCGCCAACACCGGCAGCGCTGAAAGCAACATTGCCAACGCCATCAGCCGGATCATGTTCTTCCTCATGATTCTCACCCATCCTTTGATCTTGTGTATATAAGACGAACCAAGTGGAAAAAATCTTTCAATGTTTTCCATTTTGGCAAAAATTTCCTTCCCTCCCAAAGAGTATACCATAGCGCCGTCAATTGCGCCATAGCCGGAGGGTATTTTTCTTTATTCGAATATCGTCGAATATGCATGTTGACATTTTTCAAACCGCATGGTAGAATACATTCGAAATGAATCGAAGAAGGTGTTCGCATGAAATCAAACATATCCGTATATGCTCCGCTCAAAACGCAAAAACAGTATTTAAAGCTGATCCTCTCCCGCGTAATCAACCGTTTTGGCGATTCCATCGATGCGATTGCCTACAGCCTTCTCGCTTACGAGATCACAGGAAGCGCCTCCATGATGGCCCTTGTGTTGACGGTCAACTATCTGCCGACGGTCATCATCCAGCCCATCGCAGGCATTGTAACCGAACGGCTACATCCAGCGCGACTGATGGCCGCTTGCGATTTGGGGCGCGGCGTATGCGTGCTTCTGGAAGCGCTGCTTTACGCCTTGGGCTTGCTCTCCACGCCCCTGATCGTCCTGGGGGTTTTGATCAATTCCACGCTGGAAGCACTATCCATGCCCGCCGGTGTAGGCATTGTGCCGCGTATTCTGCAAGCCGATCTGTACACACCCGGTATTTCCCTCCAGCGGACACTCTGCAGCGCCACAGAGCTCATCGGGCTTGCCTGTGCCGGAGCCATCGTGAGCCTGCTGGGCATTCCCTTCGCGCTGGGCATCGACGCAGCTACCTTTCTGATCTCCGCCGCCATCATCTTCACCATTCGTCCCGCTCCCCTTGAAAACACGCTGGCAAACGCCGCCGTCTGCCTCAAAGACAAACTTGGTACCCTTGCACACGATCTGCGAACCGTGTTTGAGAAAATCATGCGTCTTCCCATCCTTCGCGCACTGCTGGCCATGGGGATGTCCCTCAATCTCGTGGCTGTTCCTTACTCCGTATTCTTTACGCCCTATGTAACTTCGGATTTGGGGGGCGACGCGTACCTCCTTTCCATCCTTCAGGTCACGTTCGTGCTGGGCACCACGTTGGGCGCCTATCTCACGCCCCACCTTTCGCGCCTCTCGACCCGTATGCAATTCCTGATCGGCGGAATCGGTGCAGCCTTTTGCTATGTCTGTATAGCTTTGCTGCCCGGTGTTCCCCTCTATACCCTGCGCGTTGCGCTGTCCGTCGCCGTTTCCTGTGCCTTTGGCGGCTTAAACGCGATGATGAGCATTGCTTTTTCCGCTTCTTTCATGCGCTGTGTGCCCAAGGAAGAGCTGACGCGCATCTCCGGTTCCTTCAATGCTCTGCTCACCTGTGCCATGCCCGCCGGTTCGCTCCTTTGCTCCCTTCTGGTTCGCTATGTCAGCGTGCCTGCATTGCTGGGCATCGCCGGCGCCCTTTGTCTCGTTCTCTTTTGGGCCATAAGCCGCGCCAAAACGTATCACGAAATGTAAACTGCCGCATCCATGGAGGAGGTGCTTTTATGAATATCACCCTATGCCGTCAGCCCGATGCCGGTCAAGAAATCCTTTCCATGCTCAGCCGCCTGGCCAAATCGCGCCAAAACGGCTGCTCGCCCGAGGACAATCTCATCCGCGTCGCGCGCAAGCATTATCTTTCCGTCTCCAACCTTGCCGGCCTCAAACCCGCTCTGAACGCACTTGCGGAATTGGAAGCGCATGTGCTCTCCGGAATCGAGCCGGACGACGCGCACCTCTCGTGTCTGTTCACAGGCCCTCAATCCGCTACATCGCCCATCATCTACTTGTATGACGGGCTGCGATACGGTTACAGCGCGGAGCAGTGTGCCCAGAAAATTGTGCTTTCCCTTCAGGATGAAGAGCGCCTTCCCCATGCTCAGCAGGAGATGACGCTGGACGCCTTTGTGCGCCATGTCTCATCGCTTGACATCGACCGGGACTACATGCTGAATCTGACGCAAATGCTCGCCTTCTGGGAGGATAACCTCGCCTGGTTGTCCGGCCTGCTCCAGCGGGCCATGCCCCTGTATGCGGAAAAAGCGGACTGCGTGCAGCCGCTCATCGATGCCTGGGCCGAAGACATGGAGGCCCGCCTTTCTCAGATGCAGGAGACGGGCCGAATCTGTAGCTTGCTCCAGGTTCAAAACGCGGAGCGTCCCTATGTGCTCGTCCCTGCGTTGATCCACTTTGCTTCGCTCTTTGCTTTCAACCCAACCCCGGACGGCACACAGTACATTCACTACGGCGTATTGCTCGACGCAATCGCCCGCACGCTTCCGGAAATCGGAGACAGCCAACTCATTACTCGCCTTCGTGCGCTTGGCGATAAACGCCGCATGACCATCGTGCGCGCATTGGCCGAGCATCCCCGGTACGCCGGTGAAATCGCCGCTCTGACCCGACTTTCGCCGGCAACGGTCAGCCATCACATGACCGAACTGCTCGAAGCACAGCTGATTACCGCGGAAGATGTGGGCGCGCGCGTGGTCTACCATCTCAGCGAAGACGGCCTTCGCGGACTCATCGACGGGCTGAACGCACTGCTGTAACGCAAGCCGCAGCGCGCTTTAAACCGCCTTGTCGTGCCCCTGCGCCTTCTTGCAGCCTTTGCCGATTGCCCAAATCGCCCAAGCCAGAGCACACCCCAACACGGGTGCCATGCACCAGCACAGATATAGAATCCATGCCATGGCCTCCCACTGCGCAACATGCAAAAAGACGCTTCCCGGGATCGCCAGCATGCCCAGAGGGACCAGGATTTTGAAGCACAGCTTTGCCCGCCTGCAAAGCAACATCTGAAGAGAAAACAGGGGAACCGCGTGAAAATACAGCAACAACCCCTGATGCCACGACGGGATATTGAGCGGCAGTTCTGCAAAAGCCGTCGCAAAGACGGCAACATACGCCGCCATGGACACGGCAAAGACCACCCACAGGATCAAATCAATCTTGCAGCGTTTCGGGTAGCCGTTCTTTTGAACCATAGCGATATCCTCCCATCGTGCTTCTTGGCGACAAACCTCTGTACCGTTAGCTTATCACAACGATGTGCCTCAAACAAGGGGTTGGAGACGCAACCCGCTCAAACGGATTCCTCTTGTTGAAGCGTATTTCATGGTATGCATCCCATCACGCTACGGAAAAAGGGATATCCTCGCGGATATCCCTTGATTTTTGCGCATAACTTGTGAAATCAGTTCATCTTTTCCTTTTTGACCAACGGTTTGTATGTGCCGTCCTCCTGCTCAACGCGCACCATGCGCAGCGTTTCCTCCATGTTGGCGCGGAACTCGCGCAGGTATTGCGCGCGCAGCTGAGCCTGTTCTTCGAGCTCTTCTGGCGTCAGACCGACGGTTTTTTTCTTGCGTGCAAGCTCGTTGATGCGTTCAATCTGTTCATGCTCCATCGTTTTTTCCACCCCTTCCGGCCGTTGCGGGATCTATGATACCCCGTTTGTGAGCTTCCGTCAAGCCCTTTACAGCGCGGCCGGTTGGCCCAGCTGTTCGATATCGAGCCGCTCATCGAAGAACTCGCCCGCCCAGCGATGCAACCCAAAGCAAAGCGCGGCTTCCGCGGTTTGCGACCCCAGGGGCAACCGCGTAAACGCTTTGGCAGCGCTGGCCAGCTCATCCGGCCATTCATGAACGTCCGCCAGATAAGCCAGTCCGATGCGCTCCTTGCCATCCTCGCCCGTCACACCGAATCCGCATAGCGGCTTCACGTCAAAGACGGCTTCGCCAAGCGCCTTGCCCAGGATACGGCGAACCGCCTCCTGTTCATCCTCGCCCTTTTCACATCGTCCGCCGGGGAGCATCCAAAGCGCATTGATCTCATCGCGCACGAGCACAAATCGCTCCTGATACCTCGCCAACACCAGCAAACCACATTCCTGACGCTTGCGCCTCTTTTTCACTTCGCCCAGTGCATAAATTGAACACTGCATTGTAAACCCTCCGGGATTCGATGCGCGCTCAGGCGATCACGCCCGCAAAGCGCCAGTCCATATCCATCAATGCCAGCACGCCATGCGCGCCGGGTTGTATCCGTCCCAGTGTCTTGGCGCCGAGTGCGTCGGCCGGTGTGCTCGTCGCCATGGGAATCACCTCTTCCGGCCGTATGTGCGCCAGGGTGATCATGTTGCGCACCGCCTGATGCATCAGCAGCGTAGAACCGGCGAGCACGCCGTCCGACAGCCTCGCCACGCCATCTTGAACCTGAACCGCCTGTCCGCCCAAATCATACCGGCCATCCGGCAGCCCCGCAGCCTCCATGGCATCGGTAATCAGGGCGACACCCTGCGCGCCCTTGCATAGCGCCGCAATGCGCAATACATCCGGATGCAGATGAATGCCGTCCGCGATGAGCTGCACAACGATGCGCGAATCCGCAAGGCCTGCGCCCGGCACGCCCGGTGACCGATGATGCAGCGGCGACTGCGCATTGAACAGATGGGTGATCTGCGAAAGGCCGGCATCCGCCGCCGCATGCACCTGTTCTGCGGTTGCCCCGCTGTGGGCCGCGCAGACGACCACACCGCGGCGCCGAAGCTCCGCAATCAGTGGCAATGCCCCGTCGAGTTCGGGCGCCAGCGTCATCATCCGCACGCAGGAAAGCCCCCGAACCATCGCCTCGTAGGCTTCTACCGAAGGCGCCTGCAGGCATTGCGCCAGCTGCGCGCCCTTATACGCAGGCGCCAAAAACGGCGCTTCCATATGCGCCCCCAGCACGAGCGCTCCCCGCTGTTGCGGATGGTCCATCACCGCCTGAATGCCGCAAAGGGCCTGATGCGTCTGTTCTGGGAAGGCGCTCATCGTCGTCGGCACAAACGCGGCCACGCCGTTCTCCAGCAAACCGCTGCTCATCCGGCGCACGTCGGCCTCTCCGCGCATGCAGTCTGCGCCGCCGTAGGCGTGAATATGGATGTCCACAAACCCAGGCCACACATAACGCCCCTGGCAATCGACCGGCGTTTCGTCCTCCGCCTGCAAATCCGTGCCAATGGCCACGATTTTTCCCTGACGAATGTGCACGTCGGTGCGCACAAACGCGCCGTCCAGAAAAACTACGCCATTGCGCACCCACCACGCCCGGTTCATTCCTTCATCCGCTCCGCGGCGAGCCGGTCGGCCAGGATCACGCAGCAGGGATGCAGTTGCAGAATCGAGGCCGGAACTTTCGGGGTAATCGGGCCACGGATGGTGTTGTATACGGCCTCGGCCTTGTCGCTTCCCGTCGCCACAAGCACCACGCTCTTGGCCGCCATAATGCTGCCGATGCCCATGGAGATCGCCTGCCGCGGGACTTCATCCGGGCTCTTGAAAAAACGGGCGTTCGCTTCAATCGTGCTCTCCGCCAGCGTGACCACGTGCGTTCCGTAGGTAAAGTCATCCGCCGGCTCGTTGAAGCCGATGTGGCCATTGCGTCCGATGCCCAGCAGCTGAATGTCGATCCCGCCCGCTGCCCGGATCGCCGCATCGTACGCTTCCGCCGCCGCGGCAGAATGCCCGCTGGGCAGATGCACATTTTCCGGACGGATGTTCACCTTGCTAAACAGGTGTTCCTGCATGAACGCATGATAGCTCAGCGGATTCTTGTGATCGATCCCCACATACTCGTCCAGATTGAACGTGACAATGCGGTCAAAGTCGATAACCCCGTGTTGGTACCACCGAACCAATGTCTCATACGCCGGAATCGGCGTGGAACCGGTCGCCAGGCCCAGTACGCTATCGCCTTTGCGCGTAATCTGCGCCCCCAGGAGCATTCCGGCGGCTTC
>CALVTV010000253.1 GCA_944363005.1 uncultured Clostridia bacterium
AGCTTGACAATCGAGTCAAGCCCCGCCTGGCAAAGCAACAGCGGCGTGCGGATCTTCTGTGCGTTTTTCTTGTCCAGCAGCCTGCGCGTGATGCCCACGCCTTCGCGAATCCAGCTGTATGTCGGCGCGCAGTTTTGCAGGTACGACGTGTTCACGCGCTTGTTCTGGTAGTAGTCATAGCGCGCGCGGCTGGTATCGTGCGAGCGCTCGAATGTCTCGCTTTGCGGATCAAAGGGCTTGCCCACAAACGCACGGGCGCGTCCCCGCCCCATTTGGCAAAACACGTCCGCCAGCAGCCAGGCCGCAAACCCGGGCAGCGGCTTGGTCACCGGCGCGATCATCGGCGCCGTCAGCACCGCACGCGCGAACCAGTCCGGATGCTCAATCAGCGCCAGCGCACCGATGGCGCCGCCCATCGAATGCGCATAGAGGTACAGCGGCGCGTTGCCCATGCGCGGATAGACCGCCTTTTCCATGAATTCGCCCAGATCGCGCACGTAGTCGTCAAAGCTCTCCACATGGGTGACCGTCGCATCCTGCACCTCGCGCACGGAGCGCCCGTGGCCCCGATGATCCATCGCAAAGACGCTGTAGCCGTCGTTGACAAAATACCACGCCATTTCGCGGAACTTCTCCGCGGACTCGGTGTATCCGTGCAGGATGATCACCGCGCGCCGGGCGTCCAGCCGGTTGTAAACCTCCGCATGCAGCGTGCCGCCGGTGGAAAGGGGCATATCAATCTCCTCGCGCATCGCCGCCAGACCCGGCTCTACGACCGCGCGCATCATCTGTTCGTATTTCTTTTCCGGTATCAGTTTGAACATGTAGCTCCCCCCAGCAAATCCGTTATGTTTATTATAACGCATTTGCGTGGTTTTGCACAAGGGATATCCGAAAATCACATGCGGCGACTGTGGAACCGCCAGGCGGCGAGCTTGACCGCCGCGCTCAGCAGGCAAAGTCCGCTGGCCAGCGTCATATACAGCGCATCCCCGCGAACGGTGGCCACCAGCAGAATGATGACCAGTGCCATCACCGCCGCGATGGCCAGCGCCGACTGCGCCTTATAGGCAATCTGCTGCCCGCGCTCGTCGGTCATGGCCAGCTCGCCATCTCTGGCACGCTGCTCTCCGATGATGCGCCGCCAGAGCAGAACGCCGCCGCCCATCAGCGCAAACGCCGTGCCCGCGCCCGTCACGGCCCCCGCAATCCGCGTGAGCGCGTGCCCCGCTACGGGCAGCAGCCCCCCCGCCAGCGCGCCCAAGCATACCAGCGCCAGGCCCACCAGCGCCATCACCGTCATGTTGCGTTTTTCCGTCAGCTTGCACGTCATGCCTGTTTCCCTCCCTGTGCGGACGCTTCGTCCGCGTCGTCAAAAATCGCTTCAATCGCTACGCCAAAGTACCGCGCCAGCCGGAACGCCAACGCCAGGGACGGGTTGTACTTCCCCTTCTCCAGCGAAATCACCGTCTGCCGCGACACCCCCAGCGCCTGCGCCAGATCCTCCTGGCGGATGCCCCGCTCCCTGCGCAGGGCTTCAATCCGGTTGGTCATGCGCCTCATCCTTTCCGAAAAAGTAAAGCTTGCTTTACACGAAGAGTATAGCACAGGCCCGGCGAAGATGTCAAGTGTCCTTTACATCTTTGCCGGGCCTTTTTGATATTTCCGTTATTTTCCCTCGCGCCACTCGCGAATCATCTGCGCCGAGGAGCGCGTCATCTCCTCGCTGAAGGCGCAGTTCCATTTGCGCTTGCAAAAAGCCAGAATCCAGCGGTCGAACGCCTCCGCATCGAGCCCCTGGCGCGCTTTGAGCATGGCAGCGAATTCCTCCGCCGTCTTGCTCTGATAGGTGTTCTCGTACACGATGTCCTCAAGCGCAAAGCGCGCGGGTTTCTTGCGCTCGATCTGCTGCTGTGTCGGCACGCCGATGACCACCATGCATACGGGCTTGACGTATGCGGGCAGGCCGAGGATTTCGCGCTGCGTGTCGCAGTGCTCCAGAATGTCCCCTATGTAGCAGGAGCCGTAGCCCAGCGCATCGGCAGCGACGACGCTGCTTTGCGCGGCGATAGTCGCATCAAGCATCGCCAACAGGAAATCGCCCTCGCCGGGCTTGCGCAGCGGCTCCCCAAGGTCAAGCGTCGCAAACAGGTCGAACCAGCGCTTGTAATCCGCGCAGAACACCAGCACCAGCGGCGCCTTGGCGATGAAGGGCTGGTTGTCGCAGGACTTGGCCAGCTGTTCCTTCTTGACGGGGTCGGTCACGCGAATGACCGTATAAAGCGTCATGTTGCCCGCGGAAGGCGCCTGCACCGCCGCCTCCAGAATCGTTCGCACGTCCTGCTCGTCGATGTCCCGTTCCTCATAGGCGCGCACGCTCTTGCGCTCCATCAGCTGTTTGACCGTCTCATTCATGCTCTTCATCCTCCTCGTTCATCGCCTGATCGATCAAGTCCTCCAAATACTGCTGCACGCGGGTGCGCGCGCGGTAGACGTCGTTGCGCCTCACCCCGCGCTCCATGAGCCGCTCGCCCGCCGCGCGCAGATCGCTCCCGCAGAGCAACTCCTCAAAGAGCTGCGCCTCCAGACTCGCCTGCACGGTCGCTTCCTCCCGCGGAAGCTGCACGCCGGAAAAGTCGAGCACCAGGCAGTACTCGCCCTTCTCCGCCTTTTCGTTCGCCCGCAGCATGGACAACACGTCCTGCGCGTCGCCCCGGATCGTCTTTTCGTAGAGCTTGGTCAGGTCGCAGCTGGCGCTGATGCGGCAACCGGGCAGCGTACCGGCAATGGTTTCCACCAGGCCGATCACGCGGTGCGGCGACTCATGCACCACGGCAATGGGCACGCCGCTGCGCGCCATGGCCACGAGCTTCTCGCGCAGTTCCTTTTGTCCCCTGGGCAGAAAACCGTAGAACGCGAACTCGCGCGTGTCCATGCCGCTGACCGAAAGCGCGCTGGCCATCGCCGTCGGCCCCGGAACCGCCAGCACCTCGATGCCCGCAGCGGCGGCCTCGCGCACGAGCACACTGCCCGGATCGCTGATGCAGGGCGTCCCGGCATCGGTGACCACGGCCACCGTCAGATCCTCGGCCAGCATGCGCTCCACAAGCGGGGAAGCGCGGTGCTCCTCGTTGTGCTGATGGTTGGAGACCGTGGGCGTATCGATGGAAAAGTGGTTGAGCAGCGCGCGGGTCACGCGCGTGTCCTCCGCGGCGATCAAGTCGGCGCTGCGCAGCGTCTCCAGCGCACGCGGGCTCATGTCCGAAAGGTTGCCGATCGGCGTGGCGACCACGTATAGACGGGGCATTGCATTTCCTCCTGCGTGGGTACTGATGGGGAACTGAAGTGAATTTCATTGTATCACAATTCGCGCACAAAAAAAAGCCTCTCCCCGACGGGAGAGGCCGCGGATTACTCCGCAATGGTGAACGTTTCGAAGATGCGGCCGCAGTAGCCCACTTCGGTGTTGACGTCGGAGGCTTCAACGCTGGCCTGAATGCCCTCGCCCACCATGCCCTGTGCGTTCACGCGCACGCGCATGAAGGAGCGGAAGTTGTTCTCCTCGATCACCGGCTGGTTGCCCGAGAAGTGATAGGGATCGCCTGTGGCGCGGTAGTTGTTGCCGATGGACGCCGCCTCGATGTAGTGCACGCCGTTGATCAGATAGCGCTCGTAGACGTGGCTGTGGCCGAAGTTGACGGCGTTGACCCCGTACGCCTCGTAGATCGGGCGAAGCACGTCCCAGCAGTAATCGCCGTCCGGATACATCGCGCGGCCGGGATTGTCCGGGTCCTCCACGGCCACGGACACCGGATAGTAACCGTCCTCGCCGCGGTTGAGCATGTGCCAGTGCTGGGTCACCCACTTGAAGCGCGCCTTGCTGCTGCGAAGATCGTCAACCAGCCATTGCACCTGCGGGCTGTCCGGGGAGATGTCGTCCTTGGTGATCCAGCCCGGATACTCGAAGCCGTCCCAGGCATTCCAGCGGGAAATGCTCAGCGAGCAGATGTGCAAATCGCCGTAATCGACGCTGTACCAGCGGGTGCCGGAGAGCGTGTAATCCTGCTGCGGGTAGAGCGGGCGGAACATCTGCATGTAAACGCGCCAGGTGTACTTGGAGTCGTCCAGCGCGAAGGTCTTGTCCGAGCAGACGCGCTGATCGTCGAACTCGTGGTTGCCGGGGCACGGGAATACCGGCATATATTGCAGCAGATGCGTGTTTTCCGTGTTCTGATGCAGGCACTCGAAGAACCCGCGGTCCTCCTCGCCCGGCACTTCATAGCAGCCCTCGACATTGAACCACTCGCCCGCCTTCCACGGGGTATTGCCCATATCGCCGGCGAAAATGATGAAGTCCTTGTCCGCCTGGCCGAGGATCTTGATCGTCTCCTTGGTGCGCACCTTCATCTGCATGTCGGAGAGCAGCACGAATTCAAAGCTCTCGCCCGCCAGCGGCGCCGTCTTGAAGAAGTAGCGTTCGCCGGTCTCCTCGCCCTTGCTGCCAACGGTCGTCACGCGGTAATAGACGACGCTGCCGGGCGTAAGATCGGTGAGCGTCGCGATGAGCTGGCCGACTTTAAGTTCCGGGTTGTTCTCCGGGATGGGGTCATAGCCCTCGGGCGTAGCGGACTTGCGCAGCCCTTCAAAGCGATAGCTCACCGCTTCCACGCGGCGGCCAAGCGCCGGCGTCTCGCCGTATTCCACATAGCCGTTGCACAGTTCCTTCGTCAGCCAGATGATGTTCATCTCGGTCGCGGGATGCAGCGTCACCATGTACGGCTCCGTGTAGTTCATGGTATCGGGGTTTTTCTGCGCCGGGGTCGGCGTGGGCGCGGGCGCGCTCTGCGTCTGCTCCGCAATCGCAGGCGTCAGTCCCATCGCACCGGCGGCGACGGCGGTGAGCGCCGCGCCCTTGAGGAAATCTCTTCTTGAAAGCTTCATGGCAGGTACCCTCCCTGTTCATTCTCTTCTTCTTGGGAACGACACGAGTATAGTCCTGCCATGTAAAAGCTGTTCGATTTTTCGGGTAAGAAACCTGTAAGAAGTGGGTCAGGCCATGCGGCGCTTGCCCGTCAGCTCAAAAACGCTCAGGCGAAGCACCGCCGTTCGCGCCAGCACGTCTTCCTCCACGGGCAACTGCCGGTCCGGCGCATAATGGCGCATGAGGGCGTCAATGCCCCGGCGCTTCTCTTCCCCCTCAAGCAGCGCAATCGTGCCGCTGCCGCAGAGGCTTTCGTAGGTCGTGGTGTACGCGCAGGCCGACTTTCCTTCAAGAATCCGGTTGCCGCCATACATCGTAAATGCCACGCGCGGATTTTCCCGAATGCGCGCCATCTTTTCGCCCTCCATCGCGCCGTGCAGATACAGCGTGAAGCGGCCGTCCTCTTCCTCATAGCCAAAGCTCATCGGCACCACATACGGCGTTTCGCCGGAAAAGGCGATGCACACCGCGTCGCACCGCTGCATGATCTCGCGCATCGTGCGCACATCTGTAACCTGTCTGTCCGCTCTTCTCAAAGCTTTTCACACCCCCTGAGCATGGCGCTCCTCGCGCGCGCGTTGCGCGCCACTTCGTCCTCGCTGGGCTTGGTTCCCCCGCCGAGCACGCGCACGACGGGCTTTTTCCCGCAGATGCAGACCGGGATCTTCGGCGGGCAGGTGCAGGGATTGGCCAGCGTGCGCAGCGTCTGCTTGACGATGCGGTCCTCCAGCGAATGAAAGGTCAACACAGCCAGCCGCCCGCCCGGCGCAAGCAGATCGACCATGTCCTCCAGCGCCTGTTTGAGCGGGTCGAGTTCGTCATTGACGGCGATGCGCAGCGCCTGGAACGTGCGCCGCGCGCTGTGGCCGCTGTCCTGCATGCGAATCTTTTTGGGAATCGCCGCATCCACGCAGGCCACCAAATCGCCTGTGGTTTCGATGGGCTTCTTGGCCCGGTGTTCGAGGATGATCTCCGCGATGCGCACCGCCCACTTTTCCTCCGCGTAGTCGCGCAGGATGCGCACGAGTTCCGGCTTTTCCCAGGTATTGACGATCTGCGCGGCGGTCAGCGTCTGCCTCTGGTCCATGCGCATGTCAAGCGGCGCGTCCGCGTGGTAGGAGAACCCGCGCTGTGCCGTATCCAGTTGGTAGCTGCTCACGCCCAAATC
>CALVTV010000254.1 GCA_944363005.1 uncultured Clostridia bacterium
AAAATTCAGCGCTTCGGAAATGTTCCAGTTCCGCAAGCAGGTCCAGATGGTGTTTCAGGACCCGTATTCCGCGCTGAATCCGCTGAAGAAAATCTACACGTCGTTTGAGGAACCGCTCAAGGTGCACGGCGTCAAGACGCGCGCAGAGCGCGAGGAGATCATGCAGCGCGTGCTGAAGATGGTCAATATCCAGCCGGATTATCTTTTGCGGTATCCGCATGAGTTCTCGGGAGGCCAGCGCCAGCGTCTGTGCATTGCGCGCGCGTTGGAGGTCAACCCCCGCGTGCTCATCTGCGACGAGCCCGTGTCGGCGCTCGATGTGTCGATTCAGGCACAGGTTCTGAACCTGATGAAAGAAATTCAGAAGGAGCTCGACCTGACGTATTTGTTTATCGCCCATGACCTGTCGGTGGTCCAGTATATGAGCGACCGGATCGTTGTCATGTACCTCGGTAAAATCGTTGAAATCGCTGACAAGCGCACGCTGTATGACGATCCGCTCCATCCGTATACGCAGGCGCTTCTCTCTGCGATCCCCGTGCCGGTAATCGGTGCGAAAAAGCAGCGGCAGGTTCTCGGAGGCGAGGTACCCAGCCCAATCCACAAGCCCAGCGGCTGCGCGTTCCATCCGCGCTGCCCGCGCTGCATGGATATTTGCAAAAAGGTCGACCCTGCGCTCACGAAGATCGACGACTCCGGGCGCTGCGTCGCGTGCCATCTGCACACCAGTAAATGACCGGCTACCGCACCGGCGTTCGAAGTGAACGCCTCAAGAACAAAGGAGGCGCCAATGCATAGATATTATATGTTTGACAGAGGCATCATGCAGCCGCAGGGAATGTCCAATCTTCGCATCCTGCCTTGCAAAGCACAAAAGGATTTCGATCACAACCCCTTGTTCCGCGAGGACTTCTTCTCCGACCCGCCTCGGAAATGGGAGGTGCGGTATGACAACTCCTATCCGAACGTTATTTATGATCCGGACGAATCCATCTACCGGTTGTACTATACGCTGATCGTGCGCGATGAGGTGAGCGAGTCGACATCGCTTGCGCAGCGCGCCGGGCAGAACTACGTGCCTCTTGCAGGGCGCGTCGTTGCAATGGCGTATGCGCAGAGCAAAGATGGCGTCCATTGGGAAAAACCGTCGCTGGGTCTGGTGGAGTTCGACGGCAGCACAGACAACAATATTATGATGATGTACGCGCACGGAACCGGCGTGTTCCGTGACGCACAGGAAATTGATCCGGCGCGCCGCTACAAGCTGGTCACAAAGCTCGATTACCCCGGCACGACGGGCCACATGGCGGTGTCGTTCTCTGCGGACGGAATTCACTGGTCGCCTTTGATCGCGTGGCCGCGCTACAATCCGCAGGCGGATTCTCACAATTTCGCTTTCCGTGACCCGGCGGACGGGAAGTTCAAGCTGATCACGCGCGTTTGGAAAAACGGCTTGCGCATCTCGGCTGTATGCGAGAGCACCGACTTCATCAACTGGAGTGAGCCGAAGGAGATCCTCCGGGGAAACGGCTTCGGAAGCCAGGTGTATTCCATGCCCGTGTACTGCACAGCCGGAATCTACATTGGATTCGCGTCGATGTTCCACGAGGGCGACCGCGAAACAGAGGACTTCGATTGCGTCGATTGTGAATTGACCTATGCGACGCATCTCGACGCCTTCGACTATGCTGCGCCGGGCATTCCCTTCATCGACCGGGGCGAAGGGCGGTATCCGACGGGCGCATTTGACTGCGGCTGTATCTACGCAGCCGCACCCGTCGAAATCGGGGACAAATTGTGCATTTATTACATGGGCGGCAACGGGCAGCACACCAATTTCCGTGAGACGTCCTTTGCCCGCGCGTTCCTTGAAAAGGACCGGTGGGCGTACATTGAACCGAAAGACGCCGGCCGCGAGGGTGTGTTCGCAACAATGCCCTTCCATTTCTACGGGGAAAGATTCGAACTTCTCACCGATATTTCCGAGGGCGGAAGCGTGTCCGTGGAGCTGCGCGATCGCTGGAACGGAAAGGCGTTTGACGGATTTTCCGCGTCGGACGCGATCCTCACGGAGGAGAACGGCGCGCTCAGCGTCCGGTTTGCAAAGCCATTTTCCTCGCTCGGGACAGCCAATCCCTGTGTTGTTCTCCGCGTGAACCGTGCGCGCGTCTATGCTCTGCGGGGCGATCTGGAAATCCAGTCAAGGAGGTATTGACCGATGATCGTATGCAGACAGGAGGACTGGCGGCAGTACATCGGGCTGAGCGACGAGTTGGACGATGCGCTGCGCTCCGTCGCAAAGGGCGAATATCGTTTGTTTGTACAGGGGAAAAATGTCATAAGCGGCGACAGGCTGTTTGCCAATCGTTTCGATTATGACACAATGGATGCGGATTCGCTCTTGTTTGAGTCGCACCGGGACTATGCGGATCTTCACGTGATCCTGAGCGGTGCGGAGCTGATCCAGCTCGCCCCGGAGAGCGCGCTCGAGGAAGCAGAGCGGGAGGAAGCATCGGATTATATCGGCCTTCGGGGCGCGGCGCAAACGAGCGTGGAACTGCGCCCGGGAGACTTGCTGATTGCATTCCCCGGAGAGGCACACAAGGTCAAGGCGACAGGGTGTGCCGGTCCGTCGCATGTGCAAAAAGCTGTGTATAAGATTCTGATGAAACATTGACCATGGAGCGGCGGATGACACCGCCGCTCTCCCGAAACATGAGAGAGGAGCAATACGATGAAAGACATTTCCAAATATCAGGGAGTGATCCCGGCATTCTACGCGTGCTATGACAGTGACGGGAATGTGAGCCCGGAGCGTGTGCGGGCGCTGGCGCGCCACCTCATCGCCAAAGGCGTCAAGGGCGTGTATGTGTGCGGTTCGTCCGGCGAGTGCATTTATCAGAGCGTTGCCGAGCGCAAACTGGTGCTTGAGAACGTGATGGCAGAAGCAAAGGGAAAGCTGACGGTCATTGCGCATGTCGCGTGCAACAACACAGCCGACAGCGTTGAATTGGCTCGTCACGCGGAATCTCTCGGCGTCGACGCCATTGCCGCCATTCCCCCGATCTATTTCCATCTGCCCGAGTATGCCATTGCGGATTACTGGAACGCGATGAGCGCTGCTGCGCCGAACACGGATTTTGTGATCTACAACATTCCGCAGCTGGCGGGCGTGGCTCTGACAATGAGCCTGTTTGCCAAAATGCGCGAAAACCCGCGCGTCGCTGCTGTGAAGAACAGCTCCATGCCCGTGCAGGACATTCAGATGTTCAAAGCTGCTGGCGGCGAGGATTTTGTCGTGTTCAACGGCCCGGATGAGCAATTCGTCTCCGGCCGCGCGATCGGTGCGGACGGCGGCATCGGCGGTACCTATGCCGTGATGCCGGAGCTGTTCCTCAAGATGGACGAGCTTTTGAAGGCCGGCCGCGTTGACGACGCGTGCAAGGTGCAGTATGCAGCCGACGACATCATCTATGCAATGTCCGCGTGCCATGGCAATCTGTACGCTGTCATGAAGGAGATTCTGCGCCGCCGTGAGAATCTGGACATCGGCACAGTGCGTCCGCCGCTGCCTGATATTGTCCCCGAGGACATGCCGCAGATCGAAAAGGCTGCGAAGATGATCGACGACGCCGTGGCGATGGCCGCGGCGCTGTGAGGGAGGCGTTCTGTGATGGACAGAGCAAGGCTTGAAAGCGCTCGTGCATGGGTACAACACCAGCTGGACGTGTGCGCGAATTTCTGGCTTGAGCACGGCATTGATCGCGTGCATGGCGGCGTCTATACTTGCCTTGACCGGAAGGGTGAAATCTATTCCACGGACAAGAGTGTGTGGATGCAGGGACGATGCGCATGGACATTTTCGTATTTGTGCCATGTGTATGGCAAGCGGGACGAATGGATGGAGGCCGCGAAGAGCTGCCTTGACTT
>CALVTV010000255.1 GCA_944363005.1 uncultured Clostridia bacterium
TTGTCACACACGCGCAGATGCCGGCTGCGTCCGTCAAAGTCGGTGCGCACTCGGCTTGACGAACCACATGGCCGGATTGGGAAAACAGCGCGCGGTGTATTCGCTGCTGATAGGCGCGTTTGTCGGCCTGCGCGCGCAGGGAATGTACGGCCGGACCTTTGCCTGTATTGAGCATGCGCGACTGTATGAATGTGTCGTCGATCGCCCGGCCCATTTCGCCACCCAGGGCGTCCACTTCGCGCACAAGATGGCCTTTACCCGTGCCGCCAATGGCAGGGTTGCAGGGCATGAGCGCAATGGCATCCAGATTCAGGGTGAGCAGCAGGGTATGCTGGCCCATGCGCGCGCAAGCGAGCGCCGCTTCACATCCCGCATGGCCCGCGCCGACCACAACAACATCAAAATCGATCATGACAGCCTCCGAAAAATGCTCAAACTCCCGTCATTATAGCACAATGCGCGCATCAGCGAAATACTTTTTTGCGTGCAAAAGAAAAAAGCGTTTCCCAAGCGGGAAACGCAGAAAGGCAACGTCAGGAGCCGAAACTCTCCACGCCGCGCAACAGTTCCAACTCGCGGATATCGCGCGCGTTGGTGAATGCCTCGCGAGAGAGCAGCGCGCCTGCCCGCCAATACAGCGGCAGGTAGGGCTTGTCCAACTCAAACTGCGTTTGAATGAGCTGCATGACGTTTTTGTAGCTGTCCTGGGTGTAGGAAGAGCGCATCTGCGTGAGCAGATTGTTCATGTCGTCGGAGCGGTATCGCGTGTAATTGCAGACGCCGGTCGAAGTGATGGTGAATCCGGGATCGGGATTGACGTCAAAGTTGAACGCGCACAGTGCCAGCGTGTAGTCGCCACTCTGAAGTTTTGAAAGCGCGTACGCGCGGTCGCGAGTGGAAACGATGGTCGGGATGCCTACCGCCGCGAGCTGTTCCTTGATCTTGTTGGCTGCGTTGGTGCGCACGGTGGAACCCGGCTCATCGTAGGTCAAAATGTAGATCGTGGGGAAGGATTCACCGTCTTTGTAGCGCTTACCGTCATCCGCAAGCTTGTAGCCCGCGCTGTCAAGCAGAGAGGCGGCCATCAGCGGGTCGTAAATATCGTGAATGGTCGTCTCGTTGGAGATCCATGTGCCGCCCGGAATGGGGGTATAGGCGACGGTTGCCATGCCCTGATAGATGGAAGAGATGATCTCGCTGCGGTTGATGGCGTAGGAAATGGCCTCGCGCACGAGGTTGGAGCCGTTGCTGTCGCTCTTGAACAGAGAGTGCGCCCGGTTGATCAGCAGAACCTCCAGCTGGCGCGTGCGCGCGGTAAGCGAGTAGGAATTCAGTGAACCGGAATAGCGCGAGGCATTGATGGAGCGGGTCATGGCGACATCGACGTCCTGCGCGTCGAATGCGGCGAGTGCCTTTTCGGAGTCACTGTAGATATTGGCGCGAATATTGCGAACCTCGGGCACGCGTTTCCACCAGGAGAGGTTCGCCGTCAGCCAGATGGCGCTTCCCGGCTCATAGCCATCGTATTGATAGGGGCCGGTACCGGCAGGCATGTCGTTGCCGACTTCGGAAGCCGGCAAAATCGGGAAGGTGAGCGCGTAAAGGGAACCGTAGCTGGTGCGGCGCAGGGTGAACAAAAGGGTGTAGTCATCCGTCGCCTCCCAGGACTGGATGGAGTAAAAGGTGGAGTAGTACAGCCCGCGATCCTCCAATTCAAGCTCGGAGTTGAGATCCTCGTCAAAACCGGAGAGGGCATACATGTAGTCGAGCGTCGCGACGACATCGTGTGCGGTGAGCGGTTGGCCGTTATGGAACGTCACGCCCTCGCGCAGCTTGACTTCAAGACGGCGCCCATCGTTGACAAAGTCGAAGGAATAAGCCAGCTCCGGTTGCGGGGCGTAGTCGTCATCCAGGTAAAACAGCCCTTCGTACACCAGATCCAATACGCTGACCGCGTCGCGCTGGTTGAGCTCCAGCGGGCGAAGTGCGAGATCATCCGTCGCGACGATGGCGCAAATCAGCGAGGAGGAAACGGCCAGCGCCTGTGAGCCAAGCAGTGCCAGAAAGAGCACAAGAGGGAACAGTATGCGGAAGATATTACGCATCGGGAGCATCTCCTCCTACAGCATCGTCAGGAAAGTAGTATTTTCGGTACACATCGCGGGCTTTGAGCACGCGGTTGGCATAGGCGGCAGTGTCGCTTGTTGGAATGACGTCCAGGGTGACGCCGTCCTTGCTGTACTGCGGATTGCTGAGCCAGGCATCCACATTGCCCTGTCCGGCATGATACGCGCAGATCATTTTCGTGGCATCGCCGTCAAAGCGCCGGGAAAGATATCCCAAGTACCACGTGCCATAGCGGATGTTGGTTTCCGGATCAAACAGATTGTCGAACGAATAGTGCTCGTCGTCCTCGCCGAGCTTGTGAGCAACCCAGCTTGCGGTATCCTCCATCAGCTGCATGAGACCGCGCGCGCCGAGGTAGCTCTCCGCCTGCGGATCGTAACTCGATTCGCAGAGAATCACGGCGCTGACGATGGCGGGGTCAATGGATTGCTCTTGCGCGTAGCGGGTAATCAAATCGGCATAGACAAGCGGGTGCTGGGCGCGTTCAGCGGCTTCGGCTTCAAGGCGCCGGCGTTCCTCCTGAGCGGCCATGTAGTTGCGCGTGATCGCGACCGTGACGGTCACAAACAGGGTGATGCACAGGCCGAGGATCACCACGCGAAGTGGTGCCGGAACGCGCATCCAGAATAGATGAAGCGAAAAGGAGCGGGAGTTCCGATTGGAAAACGGCTCCTGGGGGACGGGCTGTGGGTTGCGCCGCCGGCGCATCGGTGCCGGGTTTTGATCAATCATAGTGCTCTCCTTTGCTGATAACATCGAGCAGGCGCCTGATTTGTTCCTGCGTTTGCTCGATGGAACATTCGGTGGAGATGACAGCATCGGCCTGACGGATCTTTTCCTCCAGAGGCATTTGCGCGTCGATGCGCTGAGCTGCCTCAATGGGGTTGAGCCCATCTCGCTGAGCAAGCCGCGCAATTTGCGTCTCCCGGTGCGCATAAACGACCCAGATACGATCAAATTGCGCCTGCATGCCGCATTCGTAGAGCAGAGGCACGTCTGCAAAGACGATACTGCTTTGAGCGCCGCAAGCTTCAAGGGCGCGGCTGATTTCAGCGAGAATCATGGGGTGCAACACAGCGTTCAGGCGCGAGAGCTGCGCGGCGTCGCCAAAGACGGTATCGCTCAAGGCCCGCCGGTTGAGTGTGCCATCTGCCCGGAAAACAGCAGAACCAAAAGCCTCGCGAATGGCGGGAAGGGCAGGACCACCGGGCGCAGTGAGCGAGCGGGAAATGGCGTCAGCATCGACGACGGGATACCCAAGTGCGTTCAGATAATGGCTGACGGTGCTCTTCCCGCAGGCGATGGAACCCGTTAAACCGATTCTCATACGAGCATATTCTCCTTTAAGTAAACGAAACACAGCGTCAAAACCCTGCAACGCCGCCGAAAAATGCGAAAAAAATGTAGAATAAGATGATCGAGTTACTTCGTGTCAAACCAGGAATGACCGGCATGTACGTCGGCCACGAGCGGCACTTTGAGCGATGCGGCGTTTTCCATGCAGGAACGGACGAGCTGTGTGACCCGTTCGGTCTCAGACTCCGGCGTTTCCACAATCAGTTCGTCGTGCACCTGAAGGATCAGCCTGGCCTCAGGGCCCTCGCGGGCCAGCTGCGCATGCACGGCATTCATGGCAATCTTGATGATATCCGCAGCGGCACCCTGCACCGGTGTATTCATGGCCGCGCGTTCGCCGAACTGGCGGCGGTTGTAGTTGGAGGACGTCAGCTCAGGCAGGGGACGCCGCCGGCCATACAGCGTGACGGAATACCCCTCGGCTTTGCCCTGCGCCACGCAGGCGTCCATGAACTGGCGAACAGCAGGATAGCGGTCGAAATAGCGCTCGATGAACGCGGCAGCCTCTTTGCGCGAGATGTGCAAATTGCTGGCTAGGCCAAAATCGCTGATGCCATAGACAATGCCAAAGTTGACCGCCTTTGCGCTGGAGCGCATTGCCGGTGTCACTTCTTCAAGAGGGACCCCGTAGACTTCTGCCGCTGTGCGCGCGTGGATATCCTGACCCAGGGTAAAGGCTTCGCACATGGCCGCATCGCCAGAGAGGTGCGCCAGAAGGCGCAATTCAATCTGCGAGTAGTCGGCGTCCACCAACACGCACCCTGGTTTAGCGACGAACGCCCGGCGAATCTCGCGGCCCATCTGCGTGCGCACGGGGATATTTTGCAAGTTGGGTTCGCTGGAGGAGATGCGCCCGGTCGCGGCCGTGGTTTGATCGAACCACGTGTGAATGCGCCCATCCCGGCCGGTCAAGCGAAGCAGGCCGTCGATATAGGTGCTGTTGAGTTTGGCAATCTGGCGATAGAGCAGGATTTTGTCGATCACCGGATGCAACGGGGCCAATTCGGCCAGCGTTTCCGCGTCGGTGGAGTATCCTTTTTGCGTCTTTTTCCGGGCGGGAAGCCCAAGTTTGCCAAAGAGCACCTCGTCCAATTGCTGCGTGCTGTTGAGATTGAAGGGCTCGCAATCACACAGGGCAAAAATCTCCTCGCGAAGCGCGGCGATCTGTGCCTGATAGCCTGCGCCCAACCGGGAAAGCTCTTGACGATCGACCAGAAAGCCTTCGCGCTCCATGGCATACAGGGTGTCGCTCAGCGGCAATTCAATTTCCCGATAGAGCTTCATCATGCCTTGCTCTTCGACGGCCTTGATGCTGCGCACATACTGCGTGTAAAGCGAGGGGGCGTCTTGGGGCGCTTCGTATTTTCCGGATTGCGGGGAGAGAAGATAGAGGAGAAGCTGTACGTCCTCGTACGGGGCGCTTAGTTCAATGTTCCAGCTGGCAAGATCGGTCCGCAGGCGTTTGGCACCAAAGAGAATCAGCGTGCGACTGCCGCTGAAGAGCACAGTAAGCGCTTGAGCCGCCTGAACGGGGTCCAAGCCTTCGCCCAGAAGCCCCTGGGAGAAGGGAATGGTTGCGGAAATGCCGTCGCAAGCCAGAGAGAAACCGTCTGCGCGCATCATCAACGCGACGGGGCCTTCCTGCAGCCGCAAAAAGGCGGAAATCTCGGCCTCTGAAGTCAGCGCTTGCGGGGCACCGAATGAAGGAGCAGCTTCTTCTTCCTTTTTATCCTGCGGAGCCAAATGCGCAAGCCGCGCCGAAAGCGTTCGCAACTGAAGCTGCTCAAAGAGCGGCAGCGCACCGGACAGATCACCAAGGCGGCAATCCTCCAGGGATACGTCGTCAAGGGGCACGTATCGGGTGATCGTCGCGATTTTTTTGCTCATCAGACCGGAGGCCATGCCGTCGATCATTTTTTCACGCTGTTTGCCCTTGAGATCGTCTTGCGCGTGCGCGAATGCGTTTTCGATCGTGCCGTATGCGGAAAGCAGCTTGACAGCTGTCTTTTCGCCAATGCCCGGAACGCCGGGAATATTGTCGCTTGAATCGCCCATCAGCCCCTTGAGATCCGGGATTTGCTGGGGTGTGACGCCGAAATCCTCAAGCACTTTCTGCGGCGTATAGCGAACGACATCGGTGACGCCGCGCTTGGTATAGAGCACATTCGATGTTTCGCTGACCAACTGCATGGCGTCGCGGTCACCGGTGACCAGCAGCGCGGGAATGCCGGCCTCTTCGCAGCGGCGGGCCATCGTGCCCAGAATGTCATCCGCCTCGAAGCTGGGGCATGTGAGCTGACGGATGTGCATGGCGGTCAGGCATTCCCGCACGAGATCAAACTGCGGACGAAGCTCCGGGGCGGTTGGCTTGCGGCCTGCCTTGTACTCGCCGTAATCCGCGTGGCGGAAGGTCGGGCCGTGCAAATCGAAAGCCACCGCCAGATAAGCGGGGTTTTCCGTTTCTACAACCTTGAGCAGCATGGACAGAAATCCAAAAACAGCGTTGGTGAACACGCCGTCTTCGTTTTGCAGCGGCGGCAGCGCGTGAAAAGCGCGATGCATCAGACTGTTGCCATCGATGATGACGAACGTTTCGGGCTTTGACATAGCGCACTCCTTGAAGATACAGATGAAATTATCATAGCACAAAGAAGGGAAAAATACAACCGGATGCCTCAGAGCGCACAGAGAGATTCGCAAATGCGCACATAGACCGGCTGTATGCGGTCGGCCATCTGGCGGGCACTTGGCAGGATAGCTGGATTGAGCGGGCGGAGCAGTTCGCACAGTTCGCTGACCGGTTCGCCTAACGCCGTGATGCCCAGCTGGGCGCAAAGCCCCTTGAGCGTATGCGCGCAGAGAAACGCGCTGGAGAGGTCGCCAATGTCCAGGGCAAGAAGCAATTTCGAAAAACTATCGTCTTCAGGAAAGCGCTTGAGAAACCGCAGGTACAGCGGCAATGCGCCTCCGGCGCGGGAAAGCCCGAGTTCGGTATCAACACCCGGCAAGCTGGGGAGCAGAGGCATGAAGAATCACCTTCCTTTTGGAATGAGAACAGAATAGCAAAAACTGGAACAATATACAAGAAAAAACATTCGACACGATACGCCTGAAAAGAACCCGAATTTTGCGGGCCAAAAGCAGGAAAAACGGAAAGCAGAACGAAAAAGAATATTTGTGTGTTTATGCCTGTTTGAAAACGGGCGTTGGGTTAACAGAAAGGATCAGGATTGATGAAAAAGAAAAAATGGCTCGGTCTGATGCTCGTGCTGATGCTGCTGGTGTCCGGAGGATGTGCGGCACAACAGGCACAGGGCGAGATGCGTATTTTGACGACGTTTTATCCGATGTACGTCTTTACCCTGAATATCGTGGACGGAATGCAGGGGGTTACGGTGCAGAACATGGCAGACCAGAGTGTGGGCTGCCTGCACGATTACCAGCTGCAGACGCGGGACATGGTTGCCTTGGAAGATGCGGATGTGTTGGTGATCAATGGCGGCGGGATGGAGCAGTTCATGGACAAGGTGATCACGCTTCGAAGCGATCTGCCGGTCATTGACGCCAGCGAAGGTATTCCCATGCTTGAAACTGACGGCCATGAGCACGAGCATGAAGCGGGCGAGACCGAAGCGTACAACGCGCATGTATGGCTCGATCCCCAGCTGGCGGCGATGCAGGTTGAGCGAATCGGGGAAGGGCTGGCCGCGGCTGATCCTTCGCGCGCGGAGGCTTACCGCACGGCGGCGGCTGATTATGCCGCGCGGTTGCGTGCGCTGGGCGAGGAGCTCGCGCAGACGCTTGCGCCCGTAAAAGGGGAGAAGATCATCACGTTCCACGAAGCGTTCCCGTATTTTGCCCGCGCGTTCGGCATTGAAATTGCTGGCGTGATTGAGCATGAACCTGGGGAAGAGCCGAGTACGCGGGAAATTGCGGAAACCTGCGATCTGGTGACCAGCTTGAACATTCAGGCGCTGTTCGTGGAGCCGCAGTATCCGCAGAAGGCCGCAGAATCCCTTGCCCGGGAGACGGGCGCGCAGATTTATACGCTGGATCCCGTCGTATCCGGAGACTCGAGCAAGGAGAGCTACGAAACGCTGATGCGCGAAAACGCGCGCGTGCTGCTGGAGGCGTTGAGCAAGTGAAAACCGTACAACAACCCAACTGTCCGCATTGCGTGCCGGGAACGGAAAATGCGCCTTGCCGGTTGTGCCGCATTGAGGTGGACAAACTCAGCGTCGTGCTGGGCGGCCAGGTGCTGCTCAAGGATGTGAGCCTGCACATCCACTGCGGCGAGCTGACAGCGCTCATTGGAACGAACGGCGCGGGAAAGACTACGCTTTTGCGCGCGCTGCTGGGACAGGTGGAATACAAGGGAACGGTGCGCCATCTGGCCAGCGACGGGCGGCCGGCTGCGGACCTGCGCACGGGGTATGTGCCCCAGCAATTGGAGTTTGACAGGTCGTCCCCGGTGACGGTCATGGACTTCCTGGCCGGATCGCTCTCGCGCACGCCCGTGTTCCTTGGAATCGGAAAGAAGACACGCGAACGGGCTATGGCAGCGTTGGCCCGAACGCATTGCGAGAAGCTGGCGGACCGGCCGCTTGGCGCGCTGTCGGGCGGGGAATTGCAGCGCGTG
>CALVTV010000256.1 GCA_944363005.1 uncultured Clostridia bacterium
GCCATCGGCTATACCCTCCAGCTCTATTTTGACTTCTCCGGTTACTGCGATGTGGCCACGGGCGTGGCGCTGATGTTCAACATCAAGCTGCCGCTCAACTTCAACTCGCCCTACAAGAGCATGAACATCCGCGAGTTCTGGCAGGGCTGGCACATGACGCTCTCCCGCTTCCTGACCAACTACATCTACTTCCCGCTGGGCGGCAGCCGCAAGGGCCTCGTGCGTACCTGCATCAACCTGATGATCGTGTTCCTGTCCAGCGGCCTGTGGCACGGCGCGGGCTGGCTGTTCCTGCTCTGGGGCCTTTTGCACGGCCTGGCGAGCGTGCTCTACCGCCTGTTTCAAAAGCAGTACGACGCGCTGCATCCCGCGCTGCAATGGCTGATGACCTTCGGGTTCGTGGTGTTCGCCTGGGTGTTCTTCCGCGCCGAAAGCATGGCCGATGCGCTGGCGGTCGTCAAATCCATGGTATTCATGAACTTCGGCCCGCTGCGCAGCGAGATCACCTCCGCCTTTGCCCTGCCCGGCGGCTTCCATCCCGGCTACAACGCGCTGTACATGCTCGTTTGGTACGTCGCGGCGCTCTTTGCCTGCCTGGGCATGCGCAACACGTACGAAAAGACGATGGCCTTCCGCCCGACGCTCGCCAATGCCTTTTCCACCGTGCTGCTCATTCTCTATTGCACGCTGTCGCTCTCCGGTGTGAGCGTGTTCCTGTACTTCAACTTCTGATGCACTGAGGAGATCATGAACACAAAACGCTTTACCCTGCTGACCCTCGGCGGCCTTTTCGGCGCGTTCCTGTTTCTGAGCGCGGTGGTAATCTTCGTCGATCCGTTTCAGATCTACCGGCTCGCCACGCTGTACATGCCCCCGATTGACAACACCACGCAGGTCTACGCCAACGCGGGCATCGTCCGCCATTACGACTACGACAGCGCCGTCGTCGGCACGTCGGTGACGGAAAACTTGCGCCCGAGCCAGTTGGATGCGCTTCTTGGCGGGCGGATCATCAAGCTTTGCACCTCGGCGGGCACGGCCTACAACCACGCGCTGCTGCTCGACCTCGCCTTCCGCACGCACGACATGCGCCGGATCGTCTACGGGCTGGATGTCTACTCCATCATCGCGGAAACCGATGAGACGGGGAGTGCCGTTCCCCTCTACCTCTATGACGACAATCCGTTCAACGACGTGCAATACTGGCTCAACCGCTCGGTGCTCGGCTCCTTTCTGCCGCGCTGCCTGCGCGCCTGGGGCCAGCAGCAGGACGATTCCATCCGGGACACCATGTACAACTGGGCCGGGCGCGACCCCTACGGCGAGGACTACGCGCTCTACACCGCGCAGTTCACCCCGCCCGCCTCGCGCAAGGACGCCAGCGCCTATGACACGCAGATCCTCGCCAACCTGCGCGAACACCTCGTCCCCTTCATCGAGGCGCATCCCGAGACGCAGTTTGACATCTTCTTCCCGCCCTATTCCGCCGCGGAGTGGGCCACCATGGAGAGCAAGGGCAATCTGGAGCCGATGTTGCGCGCGCGCAGCCTCTGCTACGACGTGCTCAGCGCGTACAAAAACGTGACGCTCTACGACTTCGCCACGCGCGAGGACTGGACGCTCAATCTTGACAACTACAAGGATACGCTGCACTACGGTTCGTGGATCAACGACGCCATGGTGGAGGCCATCGCCGCGGGCGAATGCGCCGTCACCAGCCGGGAGGCCGTGACCGAAGGCAGCGAGTTGCTGCGCACGCGCGCTCTTCAACAGATCGAGGCGGGCGGCTGGATCTATTGATGGAAAGGAGTTTGGCATGAAGCAATCACGCAGGCGCCGCAAAAGCGCGCTGATGCAGCCCATGCTGCGGGTTGCCCTCGCCGCGCTGGCGCTCATCGCCATCGTGACCGCGAGCGCAGGGCTTTCCACGCTGATGCGGCCCCCGAACCTGGACCTTACGGCCCAACCGGCCGAAGAGACGCCCGAGCCCACGCCCTCTCCGGACCCGACCATCACGCCGACGCCGCCCGTGTATGCGCCCTTCGGCGCGCAGTATGGCTACGGCGGCGCGGAGCTGATTCCCGAAACGCCAACCCCGGAGCCGACGCCGGTTCCCACCCCTTCCCCACAACCCACGCCAACGCCCGAGCCCGCGATCTCCTACCAGACGCTTAAAAAAGGCTCGACGGGCGACGCGGTTGTCCGCATGCAGGAGGCGCTTCAACAGCTCGGCTACCTCAGCGGCGCGGCCGACGGCGATTTCGGCACGGCCACGAAAAACGCCGTCACGCAGTTTCAGGCGGTCAACGGCCTGAGTGCGGACGGCATCGCGGGCCAGAAGACGCTCTCCCTGCTCTATTCCGGCTCAGCGCTCTCCGCCGCCGAAGCGCCGGAAATGGACTATCTGATTCTGGTCAACCGGGACCGTCCGCTCGCCAAGGACTACGTGCCCTATGACCTGGTGGACATCTCCGAGGTCATCCCCTCCAGCGTGCTCAAGGTCAAATACAGCAACACGCTCGCCAACCGCACAGCCACCGAGGCCCTGGGGCGGATGCTCGAGGACGCCATCGCGCAGGGCATTACGAACTGGCAGGTTTCCTCCGCCTACCGCACCTACGCCGCCCAGCAGGCGCTGGTGGACGACTCCGTGGCCACATACAAGAAGAACAACCCGAGCTGGACGACCGAACGCTGCCTCTCCGCAACGTATCAGACGGTGGCCCCCGCCGGCACGAGCGAACACATCACCGGCCTGGCCTTTGACATCACCGTGCCCGGGGTCAGCTTCTCCGGCACAGAACAACAGAAGTGGCTGCACGAGCACTGCTACGAGTACGGCTTTGTCGTCCGCTTCACCAAAGAAAAGGAGGCCATCACCGGTTTCCTGGCCGAATCCTGGCATTTCCGCTACGTCGGCGTCGAGGCGGCGCAGATCATGACGTTCAACGGCTGGTGCCTGGAGGAATACGTGGAGGAGATGGGGCTGTAAGATTGCCCGTCTTTTTCCCCAAAACACAAGCGCGCCGGACAGATTGTCCGGCGCTTTTTCGCTATTCAAATGGTTGGACCCACCACGCCCACATGCGAATCCCGGCGCAGGCAGAGTTCCAGCTCATGCACCCCGCCGCCGTGTTGCACGGTGTTTCCCGTCGGGCGAAAGCCATGGCGCGCATAAAGCCGCATGGCGCCCTCGTTGGTGCTGAGCACCCACAGCGTGGGCGTTCCTTCGCACCGGCGGATGGCAAAGGCGAGCAGCTTCGTTCCGTACCCCTTGTTTTGTTCCTGGGGCAAAACGTAGAGATTGGCAATCAGATTGCCCTGCACGGAGACGATTCCAACGGGTTTCCCGTCCCAGAGCATGTAAAGCTGTGCGCCCTTTGCGGCCTCGGCCTGAAGATATGCCCGCTGGCGCTGCGGCGTATGAAGGGCCACAAACGCCGCGGAGCAGAAATCCTTATGCGCCTGTTTCCAGCTTTCAGAATGGATCCATCCGGCCTGTTCCATCGTTGCCGGCATGACCCGCCTGATGCAGATGCCCGCTTGCATATCGCTTCCTCCGCACGATGGGTCTGCCTTTGGGCCGCGCGCCGTCACGCCTTGTCGGGCATGGCCTTGAGCTGCTTGAGAATGCCCGAGACGATGGCGATTGTCAGGAAGAAGGTCAGCACGTCGCTGACCGTCGCCGCCATCTGGATGCCCAGCAGGCCGAAGATCTGCGGCAGAATGAGCAGCGCCGGAATCAGGAAGATGCCCTGACGCGCCGTCGCGATGATCGTCGCGCGCACGCCGTAGCCGATGGACTGGGTGAACATGTTGCTCATGGTAATCAGGCCCCAGAGCGGCAGCGAGCACAGCTGCAAGCGCAGCGCCAGCGTGCCGATTTCGATGACCAGCGGGTCATCCCGACGGAACGCCGTGATGATCGGATTGGCAAAGATGAAGGAAACCGTCGCGAGCACCAACAAAATGAGGGTAGAAACCTTCACGCAGAAGGCAAACGCCTCGCGCACGCGGCTGTAGCGGCCCGCGCCGTAGCAGAAGCCGCAGACCGGCTGGAAGCCCTGGCCAAAGCCGATGACCGTGGAGTTGATGAACAGCACAAACCGGCTGACGATGGACATGGCCGCAATGGCCGCGTCGCCGTAGAAACCGGCTGCGTTGTTGAGCAGGATCGTGGACACGCTGGCGATGCCCTGGCGCCCGAGCGACGGCAGGCCCATATAGAGAATACGGCCGTACATGGCAAGCGTCGGCCGGAAATCGCGCAGGCGAATGGAAATGACGTCCGCCTTGGTGTTGCTGATCACCAGCAGGATGACAAAGCTGATGAACTGGGAAATGGCGGTAGCGATGGCCGCACCGGCGGTACCCAGCCCCAGACCGAAGATGAAGATCGGGTCGAGCACCATGTTGAGCACACCGCCGATGGTGATGCCGATCATGCCATAGAAGGACATGCCCTCAAAACGCAGCAGATTGTTCATCGCCAGGGAACCCATCATGAACGGCGCCGCGTAGAAGATATACGTCGCGTAGTCCTTGGCATAGGGGGCAATGGTTTCCGTCGCGCCCAGGAAGCGCACCAGCCAGTCGATGTTCATCAAGCTGACCGCCGCAATGATCACGCCCACGATCAGCGCCGTAAAAAACGACGTAGCCACATAGCGGCGCGCCCGCTCTTCATCGCCCGCGCCGAGGGCCTGGCTGACGTTGGTGCCGCTGCCCATGCCGATGGTAAACGCGATCGCCTGTATGATCGCCATGGCCGAGAAGATGACGCCGACAGCGCCGGAGGCCGACGTGCCGATTTGGCTGACGAAGAACGTATCGGCCATGTTGTAGATGTTGGTGATGAGCATCGAGATGATCGTGGGTACGGCCAGCTTGAAAATCACCCGGCTGACCGGCGCATTGAGCATCATATCACTGCGCGAAGAGGCTTCCATGTGCTTCATATTCTGTTCTCCCATTCTTCTGCATACAATAACGTTTATGGTATAGTCAATACGACGGGCGCGCCAATATCCCTCCCCGTTTAAGCAGGTTATTTTCTTGACGAAAGGTTGCGCGCACGATACAATAAGAGCGGATGCGCGCACGCATCACGCTCCTTTAGCCGCTTGACGCGGGTTCACGCCAGCTCGTCAAACGAATCGATCACCCGGTCACATACCGCGCAAATGGCGGCGCGGTCGTCTTCGTTCGTGGGATCGGACACCCCAATGACGCCAAGGCCCGCCGCGCGCGCGCCACGCATGGCGTACAGCGCGTCCTCGAACATCACGCAATCCGCCTTCTCCACGCCGATCTGCCCGCAGAGCGCGTCGTAAAACGCAGGGTCGTGCTTTTGCAGGCCGATCATCTCCGTGCTGTAGATGAAATCGCAATGCGGCGTGATGCCCGCGCGGTTGAGCGCAACGAGCGCAAGCCGCGCAGGCGTTGCCGTCGCCACCACACACGTCACCCCCCGCGCGCGAAGCCGCTGCATGTACGCAATCGCGCCCGGCTTGGCCGGCACGCCCTCCGCGTAAACGGTTTCCATCGCCTGGCAGGCCAACCGGCAGAGCGTATCAAAATCGCTCTGAATGCCGAAGGTCTCCCGGAAATAATCGACGGCCTTGGTGCCGGAGAGCTGCATCAGATCGCGCTCCTGCTCTTGGGTGGGCGTGATGCCCTGCGCGCGCAGGAACTCGACATTGAGCCTGCGCCACGCGCCCATGGAGTCGATGAGCGTTCCGTCCATATCAAAAATTGCTGCCTTCACGTGATGATCCCTCGCTTTCCCAATTATTCTATTATACTCACCCGCCAACGTCCGGTCAAGCCCGCCAGGGCAGGAGGTACCATGACCCGAGAGCAATACATTTGCATGACTTCCCGTGTGCGCCGTGCAACCAACGCCCTTCCCGGCGGGGCAGCCTGGCTGCGTTTGCCGACCTATCTGTGCGCGGCAGCCTACCTGTTCACGCTGCTGTATCTGATGCTCCTGCGCGATGTGCGGCTGATTCGGACGCTATGGGTGCCCGCAATATGCTTTGCGGCCGTGACCCTTTTGCGCCCGGCCATCAACCGGGAGCGCCCCTACGATCACTTTGACACCGAACCGGTCGGCCCCTTCGTGCGCGGCAAACGCAAGAGCATGCCCAGCCGCCATACTGCCAGCGCCGCAGCGATCGCCTTTGCCGTGATTGCGGTCTTCCCCATCTGGCCGGTCATGCTGGCCATGCTCGTGCTATGCGCGCTGGTTGCCGCCCTGCGCGTGCTCAGCGGGCAGCACTACATCAGCGATGTGCTCGTCGCGCTTCTACTCAGCGGCGCGCTCTCCGCGGCGGGGTACTGGCTGTAAGGGTTCATGCACGTTGCTTGCGTTTCTTGGAAATGTATAATACGGTTCAAAACAAACGCAAAGAAAAACAGGGCCGGAGAACGCCGCGCGGTTGCCTTTATGGCTCATCTAGCGAAAATCTACTGGGAAAAACATGATGGGAAGTATGCTGCCCGACATTGCCGTCAGCTATGCGGTGCACCCGCCGATTCGGGATTGAGATTCTCTCGCCGCCTTCTCTGATTTACAAAAAGAGAAATGCGATATGAAGAAAGCCCGGATAGTGTCCGCGCCTTCTTCTTTTGGGAATCGGACTACGTTGGGCTGCCGCCCAAACGCGCCCGAGGGACCGGAGCCCCGCGCGCCCAGTGGGCGAAACAGCGGGGCGGAGCGTCGGGAATCGCAAGGAGCGCCGCTTGTGGCGCGACTATGCGAGTTCCCCGGAATCGCCCCTCGGACTCCCTTCACGCTTCGCGCAGGAGGCATGCGCATAACAATCGGAACTGGCTTTGCAGTAACGCCCCCTCTCTCCCGGGCGTTCGCCATGGGCTCTCCTTGCGCCCGCCGGGCGCCGCCCATGGCTCACCTAGCCAAGTACAATGTGGTGCCGTCAAGAATAATGCGCAAATTTGTTTACAAGTCTGGCAGAACAAAGTCTGCACAGGGCAGGAATCTGCCCTTGATTACTCTGCAGCAGAAGACAGGGCATCCGTCAAGGGCGGCGCAGCCGCTCGCGAAGCCCTT
>CALVTV010000257.1 GCA_944363005.1 uncultured Clostridia bacterium
CATCGGCGATGGCGTCCAGCTGGGCGGCGATCTCCGCGAAAGGGCGGTCCAGATCCAGCGTGCGCACGCTGATGCGATTGCCGTGCATCTGGTAGCGCGCGTCCGGCTGGATGGCCTCGTCCGTCGCCGCATAGAGCAGCAGTCCGGAAACCGTATGGGGCGCATCGCCAAAGGCCGCGTCGCGGTTTTTGACGTAGGTGAAGATCTGATAGAGATTGGCGGAGTGGAGCGTGTGGGCGTCGAAGCGCGTCTGCGTCGTGTGCGCGTAGTACTTGGCGTCGATGATGAGCACATCGTTGCCCCGCCGCAGCGTTATGTCGCTCTGCATCAGCGGCAGCATCGCGCCTTGTCCGTCGTCCAGCGCCCACGGTATCTGCGCGGCGCTCGCCGCCACGCGCGGGCACTCCCGGGCGTAGTATTCGAGGATGAACTTTTCAAACAGGCGTTCCATGCGCTGCGTGTCGAAGAACGAGGCCAGGCGGTATTCTCCGCTCTCCGTCGTCATCAGCATTCCCTCGAGGATGAGCCGGCAGAGGCCGGTGAGCATGCGGTAGGTAGCGTTGTTCCTGCGAAAGCGGATGTCCTGCCAGCGGATGGCGCTCGGGTCTATGGCGGCGACGTTGGCAAAGAGCAGCAGGACGCGCTTGAGGCCGTCCTTGTGCGCCTGCGACACGCGCGCATGCCGCAAAAGGAGCAGCGCCGTGGTCTTGAGGATGCGGTTGAGCAGCGCGTCTTCGGATAGCTCGTCATAGACGCAGCAAAGCGTCCGCTTCCCGGCGGCGCGGCCGCGCATGGCGCCCGACATGTCCAGCTTGCCCCGCAGCGTTGTGAGTTCCTCCTGCCGCGGCGCGTATTCCCGGTACAACCCCTGCTTGAGCAGCCTGCCGATGCCCTTGGCGAGTATGGCGGCAAAGAGGTCGTGCATGTTGGCAAATTCCTCGGCGGCAACGTCCTCATAGCCGCCCTGCTCCAGCGCCGTGAAGGCATACGCGAGCATGTAATAGATATTTTTGATGCGTATGCCCTTATCTCTGGTCATTGGAACACACCCTGCAAGATGTTCTCCCAGCGCTGGAGTTTGCCGGCGTCGTCGAACCAGTATTCGCGCAGCATGGGCAGTATGTCGTAATCGACGATGGCGCGCAGCCATTCCCCCGTGCACTGCGTCTGGCCGCAGAAATAGCTGTGGCCGATGCAGAAGCCCTTGCCCAGCGTCTTATCCAGGGCAATCTCCCGGTTCAACTCCCGGACGCGGGCAATGAGCCGGTCGAGCGTCTCGCTGTTCAGGCTCTCCTGATAGCGGAGAAAACCCTCGGCGTCAAACCCCGGATCCATGTCAAAAAAACTGAAGCGGCGGCGCAGCGCGTAGTCGAGCATGGCGAGGCTGCGGTCGGCGGTGTTCATCATGCCGATGATGTAGAGGTTCCCCGGCACGGCAAAGGACAGGCCGTTGTAGGCCAGCGTCGCCTTTGTGCCCCGATAGTCTTTCTCGATGAGCATCAGCAGTTCGCCGAATATCTTGCTCATATTGCCGCGATTGATCTCGTCGATGATGAAAAAGAAGTCCTTGTCCGGCTGGTTCGCCGCCCGCTGGCAAAAGCGGTAAAAGACGCCGTATTGCAGTTCGAAGCCTTCCCCGGTCGGCTTATAGCCCATCATAAAATCCTCGTAGGAATAGTTCTGATGGAACTGCACCAGTTCAATACGCGCATCGTCCTGTTCCCCCATCATCGCCCAGGCCAGGCGGCGGGCGGCGAACGTCTTGCCCACGCCCGGCGCGCCTTGCAATATGATGTTCTTCTTGTTGCGCAGCACGCCCACGAGGCTTTCATAGCGCTTTTCCGTCATATACACATCGCGGAGGAAGTCCTCCTTCCCATAGGGCGCGGTGGGCTTTTTCGCGGCGACGGGATTTTCCTCGCGGATGATGTCGAGGAGGAAGGTATACTCATCCTCCGTGAGTTTAAAGAGACTGCCTTGGGGATTCTGAAAGTACTCCATGCGTTCCAACTCCGGGCAGTCCTTCAGCGTCGCATAGTCAATGGGCGCGGCAAGGCCCTCGACCTTTTCAAAGTACAGCTTTTCGCCATCCTGCGCAGCGCTGATGCGCCCCAGTGCCACAATCTGCCGGACGGGGGTCGTCTCATAACCAATGACCATGTCGCCGGCCTGCGCGTCGAGAAAATTCTGGAAGATGCGGCGACGGTTGCCATTTTCGTTGTAGAGCGTATAAGCCTGCACCTCGCCGACCGCGGTATCCGCGAAGCTCCAGTACCTGGGATTGGCGTTGAGCCACCAATAGCCGTGCGGCGCTTCCGCGGACGCCTGCCCGACATACAACGCGACGCCGCTGAGGTTGACCTTGTCCAGCGCGGCGGAGAGCTCGTCGCGCAGTTTCCAGATAAAGCTGCCATCCTCTTCCCCTGTGGCATTGCGGCCTGTATATAGAATCGGCCACAAGCGCGTGGAACCGTCCGTCCGCACCGCGGGCTTGATGCCAGACGCCTTGCATACCCTCCGAGCCAGGGCGATGGATTCAGCGTTATAAAAACCCGCCGTCCCGCCGTACTTGGCGGCCAGTTGCTTGCAGGAAGCCATGCCGCCATAGTCCTTCATGCGCTTCATGACCTCCAGCGCGCTGGCGTCAAAAACCGTCCTGTCCTTCAGCAAACGCTCCCAGTCGCCTACGGTGAGTCCAGGATCGTAATCCCCGCCATACCAGCCGCTTCCGTTAGCGTCCACAACTTCCCTTGCCGCATAGGAACGGCTGATGTAAAAGCCGACGTCCATGGTCAGCGTCTTCAGTTCCGGATCAGGATAGCATGTGTCCGTCAACTGTTCCCGGAACAGAGACACCAGTTCCGCATCCTCATGGATGGCGGCGCAGAGCTCGTCGTAAAAGCGCTGAAAATTGCGCAGGTTGTCGGCGTAAGCGCCCTTTTTGAAGCGGTAGTCCGCGTTCAACGCGCTCGCCGCCGCCTTGACTTCGCGGAGTTTGTAGATGTAATACTTGTCAGGATAGCGCAACCATAGGTATGTAGTGATGGTGTTCTCGTACTGATAGTGCTGCACGGCGCCGCTTCCATGCTTTTCCAAAAGCACGGCGGATTGTCCCTTGAAGGCCTCTATGCGCTCGACCACGTCCCTGCTTTCGTCAAAAAGGGCAATGAACATGGCGCGCACTTCCTCGGGCGCAGCCTTGGCAAAGCCGACGATCATTCCTTCAGGAAAACTATTTCTGGATCGCAGCAAATTGCCCGTCTTCGCCAAGCTGCGCTTCAACATGTCCGCAAAGTCCGGCGCATTGACATCCCAGTTTTCTTGAAAGCACTGGATTGCTTCCCACTTATATTTCTCGTCGTTCCACCATTTGGGCGCAAAATCCCGCTTATACGCCGCCAGCACATCCCGCAAACGCGTCCGATCGAACATGCCATCGCCCCTTTATATCCCTGTTTTGCCGTTTACAAACAGTATACCACAGCCCGCGCGCCGCCGCCACCCCAAATGACATTTTCCGGGGAATGTGGCGTGGGGCTCCACCCGTTACACCGGGCTGCCTGCGCCCGGGCGCGTCATTCCCGCCGCACACTGCCGTCCTTCCTGCGCGGCAGCGGCGATGGCGTGTCCGTAAAACCGGCGATAAAGTCGATGCTCACATCGTATA
>CALVTV010000258.1 GCA_944363005.1 uncultured Clostridia bacterium
GGCTTATCAGGCTGCTTTTCTCACACTGCCCGCGCAGAATAAGCTCGAAAAAGAGGTGGAGCCGTTCCGCACGCGCTATGCTCAGCTCCTTGAGCGTCTCAAAGAGATCAATGCCGCACTGGAACCCTGACTGTGTTTTACTTCTCCAATCACATCAGCACCTGATGTGCCGTTTTCGCCAAGCGCCTGGGATTGCCATCCCATGCTCCTGCGAAATACGCGCTGTGCGATGCAGCCTCTCCGATCAAAGTCCGCGTAAAACAGTGCTGCGCGTCTTGCCGCGTAAAAAAGCAGGATCGCAGCGAATCCTCTTGGCGAACCAAACCAGCCAACGGCTGGTTTTTACATACGCGTTGTCCCTTGCACAACAAAAAAGGGCTGCCGCAGACGGCAACCCTTTTGTTTTTACACCAGTTCGTCCTTGAACCAACGATCCACGGAAAGACCCGCTTCGCGGCCCAGACAGACCGCAATGCCGATGGAGACGCCCATCAGCGGCGTGAAATAGTCGCGGCCGAAACGGCCAGAGACCGTGTTGCCGGTGGCAAACAAACCCGGGATCGGCTTCCAGTTTTCCCCAAGAACACGCTGTTCGCTGTCTGTCCAGAGCGCCCCCATCGTCGCCATCAGGTTGCCGATGGTCGCGTCGCCTGCGGAGACCTGCAGGTAGAACGGTCCCTTTTCGATCGGGAAAAGCAGTTTGGGATCGCGGCCAAACTCCGTGTCCTTTCCAGCGGCGCAGCAGGCGTTGTAGGACTCCACGGCCTTCTTCATGTTTGCAATGACCTTCGCGTCGGTGATGCCCGCAAAGGAGAGGCACTCCTCCAGCGTATCGCCCGCGTAAACAGAAATGTCACCGATATTGGTGAGTGTCCCCTTGTTGGCATACGCCTCATCCATCTTTTCGCGGATGCTGGCCAAATGGCTCGCGCTGGGCCGCGTGGAGCCGTGGCTGCACGCCACATACTCAAGCCGCTCGGGCAGCGTATCGTCGTAAAGGGCGAACATCAACTCGCGGTTCATGAAGAACGTCGGGAAACCGCGGTGTTCAATCGGCCCCCAGAACTCATTCATGAAGCGCTGGCCGGTGTAGTCCATGTAAATGCCCTGAGGATAGCCATAGCTCGGCGCCGCCGGGCGGCTGTTGAGCCAGGTCTGGCGACCATCCATCGTCGGCGGATTTTCCTCCAGCCGTGCACCCGCCCAAACGGCCATCTTTACGCCGGAACCATCGCGCATGCCCATGCCTGCGCTCGTGTCCTGCGGCTGCTTGTTGTACATGATGTCGGAGAGCAGGTCGTTCTTCATCATGGTGTTGCTGCCAAAACCACCTGTTGCGATAACGACCGCTTTGACCTTTTCGCGGTAATACTGATCGGTCGCGTTGTCAATGTAAACCACACCGGTAATCGCACCGCTCTCGTCCTGAATCAGACGCTCCGCATGGCAATTCCACTTGTACTCGGTACCCTGGCTGATGCAATATTCGCGGTTGACCTTCGCAACGCCCAGCTGCTCGGGACGCAGAGTCGGCTTGTAGAACTTATAAGCACCGATCTCCTCGAGCACATGCTCGCCTTCGCCCTCGTTTTCAAAGTAGAACTGAACGTTCCAGTTGGAGGTGTCGCCTCCCTGCTCGAGGTAGCGCGCAATATGCCAGTCAAGCGAGTCACCGCCGTACTTGGCAAATTTCATCACCAGGCCCGGATTGGCATAGTTCTGGCAGTTGAGCATCCAGTTGTTGTAAAACTCAACCGGATCGACTTCCGGCGCACCGTAGTGCTCCTGCACATACTTGGAGTTCACGCAGCCCTCATCGCCGCCCAGCAGGTTAAAGCCTTCCTCCGTCTGGGTTTCCACTACGAGCACCTTGTAGCCCAACTCCGTCAGCTTGAGCGCTGCCGCCGCGCCGGAATAGCCGTTGCCCAGCACCGCCACGTCGTATTCGCCCGCATCGGTGATCAGGCTCTCGTCGATGTCCTCGGGCTTATTGCGCCAGACAGTGTAATCGGTGCTCAGTCCCTCGACCGTGCCGCCCGCCTGCACGATGCAGGCATTCACGCCGTTCTTGATCGCTTCAGAACAAAGCGTCGCGCCGGACACCACATCCACATCTGCGCCCGCGCTCTGCTTTTCCACAATCTGCGCACAAATGGACTTCATGCCCTCTTCATACTGCGGGAAGAAATCCTGATCGCTCGTCTTGGTCACTTCATAGGAGACATCCACAATCGCCGTCTCAGAAAACGTCACCGTCACCACCACGGTGGCAAATCCGGTGGCCTGCTCGCTCTGATACGTACCCGGCGTATACAGAATCGGCGTACCGCCCATCATCGGCGGCATTCCGCCTTCCGGACCGCTCTCGGCCAGCGCAGAGCTGCCCATCAGACCCAAGCCCAGCGCGCCCAAAGCCGCACCCTTGAGAAAATCCCTGCGCGAAACATTTTTGCTCATATATATTCCTCCTTTTGTCCTTCATTTGCGGATTCCTCCGCTCACTGTATGGGCGTATGATAAATTAATTTCTTGTCAGTGTAAACCGATAAGGAACGAATCGCATGCCCTACGGAACGAACGGCAGAGGCTTTATTGCGAAAAGCGTAACAATTATGGTATAATGAACAACATAATCAACATGCGAGGAGGGGACGTTTTGCGCTATCACATTGCCCTGTGCGACGACGATGAGGCCGCGCTTCCACATCTCACCCGTTTGGTTCGTCTCGAATTCGAACGAGTTGGCCTGGATGCAGGTATCTGCGCTTTTTCAGGCTCTGAGCCGCTTCTTTCCGCTCTGCATACCACGCCGTTCGACGCTCTGTTTCTGGATATCGACATGCCTGGTATTGACGGCATTACTGTTGCTGACCGCCTACGCGCGCGCGGCGATGCCATGCCTCTGGTATTTCTTTCCGCAAGGGAAGACCGCGTATTTGAAACATTCCGCACCTCGCCGCTACGCTTTGTGCGCAAAAACCATC
>CALVTV010000259.1 GCA_944363005.1 uncultured Clostridia bacterium
TAAAGCTTTACCTTCCACCAGCAGAGCTGGTGGATTTCTTTTTTCATCAAAAAACAGCGTGCCTTTGGCACGCTGTCACCATTTGCAGATCAAATTGGGATTTTAAATAGATCGCTCGTCGCCTTCCACGCGGATAATGCGAACCTGAGAAACCATCTGTGCATCCATTTCAGAAAGCGCACGCCGTACCGCACGCTCCCCCGCGCGATGCGTCAGAAACACGAGTTGCGCATAACCGGTATGCGGGTCCCGATCCTTTTGCATCATCGAGGCAATACTCACGCCGTGCTCGGCCAACTTTCCGCTAACCATCGAAAGCACGCCCGGCTTGTCCACCGCAAGCATCCGAATGAAGTGAACGCAAGTCCAGTCATCCGCCACCTGGCTCACTTCTCCCTGCACAGCAGGCCAGGCATGCCGTTTGCTTTTGGCCGCCTTGATCAAATCGGACACAAGCGCGCTGGCGGTCGGATAATCCCCAGCACCGCGACCGTAGAACATCATTTCCCCGCAGGCATGACCGTCAATGTGCACAGCGTTGAACGAATCGCTCACGCTGGCAAGCGGATGCGCATCCGGGATAAACGTCGGATGAACGCGCACCTGAATCCGGCCGTCCTCCTCTTTGGCGATGGCCAACAGTTTGAGCGTCAGCCCGAACGCTTTGCCGCATTGGACATCAAGCGGCGTGATTTCTGTAATGCCCTCGCGATAGACGCATTCAACCGGAACGTGACGGTGAAAAGCGAGCGTAGAGAGAATCGAAAGCTTGTATGCCGCGTCATAGCCTTCTACATCTGCGGTTGGATCGGGTTCGGCCAAACCAAGACGCTGAGCCTGCGCAAGCACGTCTTCATAAGCCGCGCCCTCGCTGCTCATCCGGCTGAGAATGTAATTGGTGGTTCCATTGATGATGCCCATCACAGAATGAATGCGGTTCGCCTGCAACGAATCGGTCAGGGCTCGGATGATCGGGATTGCGCCGCAAACGCTCGCCTCATAGTAGAGCCCTGCGCCATGCTTGCGCGCCGCTTCCCAAATATCTTGCCAGCGGGTCGCCAAGGCCATCTTGTTGGCCGTGATCACGGTCTTTCCCGCGGACAGTGCGCGAATCATATACGACGCGGCAGGCTCCACACCGCCCATAAATTCCATGACAATGGAGATTTGCGGATCGTTGAGCACATCATCCACCCGGTCGGTCAGCAGTTCCTCCGGCACGCGGCATGCGCGCTTCTTCTGGAGCGAGCGCACCAGAACGCGCTTCACCTCAAACGTCACGCCTTCATTGCGCTCAATCTGTTCCCCCTGCTCTTCCAGCAAGCGGAACACACCGCTTCCGATATTGCCGCAGCCCAGAAAGCCGATTCCGATTCGCTCCATGTCTTTCCCTCCGTAACCTGATTATCCCTCGTTCTTTTCGTAAATCAACCGCAAGCCAATCAGTGTGAGATTGGGATTGATCTCATCAATGGTATTCGAGTTGGCCTTGACCAAATGCGCCATGCCGCCGGTAGCGATTACCTTGGCCTGAGGGCATTCCATTTCGCGTTTCATTTCCGTGATAATCTTTTCAACCGAACCGATATACCCGTACAGAATGCCCGATTGAATGTTCGTCACAGTCGTGCGGCCAATCACCGTAGGCGGTACAACCAACTCAATGGAGGGCAATTTTGCCGTTCCGCTGGCCAATGCCGCGTTCATCATTCTCAGTCCCGGCCCGATCGCTCCGCCCATAAACTCATGGCGCGAAGAAATCACGCCGTAGGTCGTGGCCGTGCCAAAGTCAATAAACACGGATGGCCCGCCATACAGCGCAGCAACCGCAACCGCATTGGCAATTCGATCGCTTCCCAGTTCGCGCGGATTCTCATAGCGAATATTCAGCCCGGTCTTCATGCCGGGAACCAGCAGCCTGGGTTCCTTGCCGAAATAATCCCGGCACATGTGTTCAATGGTATAGTTGATGGTTGGCACGACGGATGAAATCATGATTCCCTCAATGCTCCGCATGTCCAGATCATGATAACGGAACAAGTCCGCCATCACAATGCCGTATTGGTCGGAGGTCATCGTCGCGCTGGTCTGACAACGCCATTTTTTTACCAACTTCATGCCGTCAAAAACAGCGGCTTTGATGTTGGTATTTCCGATATCCATCACGAAGATCATGATTTTGCTCCCCCTGACGGCATCTGCCGTCCACAAATCCAGGGCTCAACGCGCCCCGGCAGTTTTGCCCGTCACTTTCAGCACACTGCTTCCGATGGCCGTTCCGGCAATCGAACAGACAATCGCTTCGATCACGCCCTGAATACCGACCAGCACGACGACAAAAGCGAGCGGATTGGTCGTTCCCTGCGCGGCCACCAACCCCTGTATGTACTGCGTCTGATAAAACGCGAGAACGATGTATCCCATGAAGAAAATAGTATTGAGCACCGGCGCTGCCAGTGACGTCACAAAGCATGGTACGATGGGCTTGCTGCAAACGCGCCGAACGCCCCGGTTCAACATCCCTACACACCATCCCATCAGCACCCGCATGCCAAAGCAAAGGACGAAGGTGTTCAGAGGCGAAACCGCCAGCAAGCTCGACGTCATGACGGACGCGCCCTTGACAGCGTCCATAAAGCTGACAAATCCGAATACCCCGCCCAGCACGGCGCCGGCTGCCGGGCCTAGCACGATGGCGCCCACTGCAATCGGAACCGTCAGAAACGACATGTACAGCGGGCCGACCGGCACACTGCCGAGGCCAATGACCTTCATCAACAATTCGATGGCCACCAGAATGGCCAACTGCGTCAGGAACAGAACATTCGGTTTCTTCGATTTTTTCATACGCTTCCTCCGTTCGGGTTCCTCTCAGATACCCGACAAGTGCTTGCCGCAGAAAATGCGGCGTCGATCATACAAAACCTTCCAGGTCTGCACTGGAAACCAGAAGCAGCCGGAATCTGCTTTATTCTATCAGACATCCCATCAGTTTTCAAGTCATCGACCGTATTTCATGTTTT
>CALVTV010000260.1 GCA_944363005.1 uncultured Clostridia bacterium
GCTGCTGTGCAGGAACAGGTGGTACTTGAGATCTACGCGCGCTCCGTCCTCGTCCTGCATGCGCAGCGTCACAATCGCCTTGTTGCAGGGCGGAATCTTGCCGTCGGGTTGCGGCGTGTGGCGCGTCTTTTCAAGCGCCACCACCTCAAAGCTATAGTCGCCTTCCGGCAAAAGTACAAAGTCCTGTCCGTCGTGCTCGATGATGTCGTTCCATTCAAGCTCGCGCGGCATCGTGTTCTCGTTCATCCCTGTGTTCCTCCCTGTGCGTTGTCATTTTCTGTGACAAATTCGAATTTCTTCGAATTTTGTGTGACTGCTTCCGTATTTTTTTCGCAAGAACCTGCTTTTCAAAACGGAACGTCTTCCCGGTTTTTGAGGATCATGGCTTCCACCTGGGGCCATGCGCCGATCAGCACGCCGCGCACGAATTTGGGGTCGTAATTGGCTACCGGCGTGTTGACCGGGTAATATCCCCGCTGGGAAACGACCGCCTGAAGCTCTGCCACCTGCACGTCGTGCGCTTTCATCAGCGCCGCCAGCGCATCGGGCACGCCCTGGGGCTTCTCCTCCCGGGGCGCGGCCGTCGATGCGGGCGTGCGTGCGGGCTTGTCCGCCTGTTCTCCCTGCGGGCGCGCCGGTTCCGCCTTTCGCGTTGTGGGCGGCAAAACGGCCTTCTCGCCGCTTGCGGCCTGCGCGGGTGGATTCGCCCGCGGACTGTCTGCGGCCGCCTGTGCGGGCGGTTTCTGCGCCGCTGGCGCGGTTTCTGCTGTCCGATTGGGGAACAGGTGCGCAATCTGCGCAAACTCAAACGGAAGCTCCGGCGCAAGCCCCGCGCGGTTCTTGGCGTCGTATGTCGCCGTGTGCTGGGTGTACATCACGCGCTTGGTGCCGCCGGTGGCCTTGGCCTTCTTGCCGTCGTTGCTCGTGGCGACCACGTAGGTCTTGTAGTTGGCAAACAGCAAAAGGTCGGCCCATTCCTTGGTAAGCGCCGCCGTTCGCCTGGATAGCTTGAGTTCCCAGCGGTCATAGGCGCCCATCTCGTCCGGCTGCTCGAATTTGCGCATCTGGGCGTGCGCCGTCAGCACGACGTTCACGCCCTTCTCGCGCAGCGTCTCCAGCTTGTTGAGCAGCTTCCCGAATGTTTCCGCCACATAGGTGTATCCCTTGCCGTAGCCCATGTCCTCTACGCCGGTGATCTGCTTCTCGGCGCACATCTGTTCCGTGGCCAACTTTTCGGCCCAGTCCGCCGTGTCGATGGCCAGCGTGCGCAGCTCGTCCGGGTGGCTGATGAAGTAGTCAACGTAAAGCAGCACTTCCGTGAAACTCTGCGGCCGGGGCGTGCGTGCCACGTCCATGTGGTCGGTGCTGCCCTCCGTGTCGATGAAGATCACGCCGGGGAACTGTGCGGCAAACGTCGATTTGCCAACGCCTTCCGGGCCGTAGAGCACCACTTTCAGCGCCTTGTTGCGCTTCCCTCGCTCAATGTTCACAGCATTTTCTCCTTCCAATCGGTCTCTTTCTTGGGTACGTATTCTGCCATCGTTCCGTCCGACATTTTAATGACCAGCAAATCCGGGATTTCTTTATGGTTGTCCGGGTTAACATGCTGGTCTAAAATGCGTTCGGCTTTGACGTGATTGTTTTCGCATTCACCTGCCTGCGACAATGTGTTAAAGATGCTCCCGCAGTACATGCACTGATAGACTGTGTTCGGCATTTGTTCCTCCCTTAAAACATTCCTTCCGTCCATCCCCGGGGCGTAAAGGTTTCCTGCGGCTTGTCCGTTTTCCCCTCCACCGCTTCGCCGTCCTCGATGATGATCTGGCATTCCTCGCCGGTGCTCACCCGCGTGGCAATCGCCTGCAAGCCTTCCGCTTCCAGCCATGCCGCGAACCCCCTGAGCGTTTCAAGGTCCATCTGCTCGAGCTTGTCAAGCAATACAAACCCGCAGGCCGGGTTCAGCGCGCGCGCAATCGCCGTGCCGACGATCATCTGTTCGCTGGCGCTCATGCCATCCCAGGTGTAGCCCTTGTAGAGCAGCTTGCCGTCCTCGACCGTCAGCTCCGGCAGTGGCAGTGCGGCCCCGTCAAGGAGTGCCCGCTTTTCTCCGCGGATGGATTCAAGCTGCGCGCTCAGCGTGTCGTATTCCCCGCGCATCTGCCGCGCGTCGTCCTCGGCCCGCTCCTTGTCAAGGTTCGCGCGCACCTTGCGGTTGATCTCGTCCACCATAGCAATGTTCGCTTCCAGCTCCGCCGTGCTCTCATCCTGCAATTCGGATACGGTCTTGAGCGCGGCCTCCTCGTCCTGGACGGTTTCGTTGTACCGGGCCATCAGCTCGTCGCGCCGCTTCTTCATCTCCTCGATTTGCTCATCCGCGCGGCGCAGATCGTCAAACAGCCCGTGTTTCTTGAGTGTAATCGCGTTGAGCCTCTCCCGCTTGCGCTGGTTCTCGCCGTTTCGGACGAGGATCTCCTGTTGCGCCCGGATCAGCTCGGATGCGCTCACCGGTGCATCCGGCACACCGTCATAGGTGGGCATCTCCCGGGCAAATTTCTCCTTCTGATCCGCAATCTGGCCGATGGCCCGCCGCCGGTTGTAAGTCTCCTTTTCCCGGGATTCAAGCGCCCGCAGCGCATCGCCCACGCCGATGATGCGCAGCAGCGTGTCCGCCTTTTCCTTGTCCGTCGCGTTCAGGAATTTGGGCAGGTCAATGGCAAACGTGGTTACAAATTCGCTGAGCAGCGTCTGCCCGTAGCGCTTGCCCTGCGGATCGGTCACCGTCAGCGCCCCGGCCTTCCCCTTGCGCTGCACGAGCAGGCCGTTGCTCAGCCGGATCTCCAGATCCGGCGGAAGCACACTGCCTTCGCGCTTTGCCGCCGTGGGCTTGTAGCGGTCCCCGCCCAGTGCCCAGGCAATGGCGTCGAGGATGCTCGTCTTGCCCTGTCCGTTGCGCCCGCCGATCACCGTCAGCCCGTTTTCCGTGGGCACGATGGAAACCGCGCGCACGCGCTTGACGTTCTCCAGCCGCAGGCTGGCGATCTTGATGGATTCCATCCTCACACCTCCCCCCTTCTGCGCTCGGCGTACCGCTTCCGTTCTTCGTTGAACTGCATGTCGCGCACGATGGTCTCAATGGCCATCAGCAGCGAAACAGCGTCAAACTTCAGGCCAAAGGGCACGCGCAGTTTCTCGTCTTCATCCCGGCCATCTTGCACGATGTAAGCCCTCTGGCTCATGGACTTGATGAGCCGGATGTTGCCAAAGCGCAGCATATACGTCTCCTCGGCCTGATCGGGCGCCGCTTTCGCGCTGTCCGGTGCCTGTGCTTCTCCCAGCATGCCGGCGTGCTGTGCTTTTGCATCTCCCTGTGACGTTCCCTGCGCATCCAGTGTCGCATACAGCCGGATCGCGCCCAGCATCCCGGAAACTGTCTTATAGCCTACCGCCGCCGCAACTTCCCGCGGCTCCATGCCATTATCGAGCATCTCGTTGGCCTTCGCGGCCATCTCCTTGCGTGTCAATGTCGTGTTCCTCCTTCGTCAGATGTACTCGCCCGGTTTCCCGGGCACTTCGTCCATGTCATTTTCTTCAGCTTCTTCAGTGTCACTCCACATGTCGTTGAACACCTTCAGGTGACACTCCGGTTCTTCCATTGCGTAAATCAGTTCACTCAGCTCGTCGCATATGTTTTTGCAAACTTCTTGAAGCTCCTGATACGTCATGTTTGATTCGACCATTTCGTCGAACTCCGTTGTAATTCGCAAATCAAAAACCGGCTTATCCGTTATTTCGTGAAGATGCGCCGTAACCTCGACGTAATCTCCGCCGATTGCAAAGCATCGCGTTTTCATCACGCTTTCCCTCCCGCAGCCTTTGCAGCGCGCTCCCGGTCCCGCTTGTTGCGCGCCTCTTCGCAGTCCGGGCATTCGTATTTGCCGCGCTTGCCCGCCTGTTGGATGCTCACGATCCATACCCGGCCGCAGGTATGACATTTTCTGTATACGGCCATTTCATTCGCTCCTTTTCTGTGGTATAATGATTGGTGCGATACGGTTTGTCATTCCAATCGCACCCGTTGGGTCTCTGTCCTGCCAGACAGAGGCCCTTCATTTTTCCGCCCGCATGGCCTCCTTGTGCATGAGATAGTCGCACAACACAATGAACGCAACCGTCCCCGCGCAGGCGCCCACACCGCAAACCACAGCCACGGCTTTGAGCAGTACC
>CALVTV010000261.1 GCA_944363005.1 uncultured Clostridia bacterium
TTGAGGAACTCGGGGCGGAAGTGCGTCTTGAGCATACCTTCCACCTGCTTGCGCGCGGTTTCGGTACTCTGACCTTGTTCATCGATACCCTCCAAAATGGCGGAGGAGCCGAGGTTGCTGGTCAGAATGATGATTGTGTTCTTGAAATCGACGGTGCGGCCCTGCGAATCGGTGATTCGGCCATCGTCCAGCACCTGAAGCAGCACGTTGAACACGTCCGGATGGGCCTTTTCCACCTCATCAAAGAGGATGACCGCGTACGGACGGCGGCGTACGGCTTCCGTCAGCTGGCCGCCTTCATCGTAACCGACATATCCCGGAGGGGCGCCGATCAGACGCGAGACGCTGTGCTTTTCCATGTATTCGCTCATATCGATACGAACCATGTTCTTTTCGTCGTCGAACAGCGCCTGAGCCAGCGCCTTCGCCAGCTCCGTCTTGCCAACGCCCGTGGGGCCGAGGAACAGGAAGGAGCCGATGGGGCGATTGGGATTCTGGATGCCGGCACGGCTGCGCAGAATGGCCTCGCAGACTTTTTCCACCGCTTCGTCCTGGCCGATCACGCGCTGATGCAGCGTGTCGTCCAGATGCAGCAGTTTCTCGCGTTCGCCCTCCATGAGCTTGGCAACCGGAATGCCTGTCCAGCGGGCGACAATCCGGGCGATTTCCTCTTCGGTGACCTTGTCGCGCAACAGCGTGTTGTCCGATTTGGCTTCTTCCGCGAGTTTTTCCTGCTCTGCCAGTTCCTTTTGCAGGGCGGGCAGCTTGCCATATTTGAGCTCAGCGGCGCGGTTGAGGTCATAGGTGCGCTCGGCTTCCGCGATTTCGCCGCCCAGATGCTCGATTTCCTCGCGCAGCTTCTGCACCTTGCCGATGGCGTTCTTTTCGTTCTCCCAGCGCGCCTTCATGGAGTTGAATTGTTCGCGCATGTCGGCCAATTCCTTTTGAATGACGGACAGGCGCTCACGCGAGAGGGCGTCCTCTTCCTTTTTGAGCGCGGCTTCCTCGATTTCATGCTGCATGATCCGGCGGCGCACGTCGTCGAGCTCCTGCGGCATGGAATCCATCTCCGTGCGGATGGTCGCGCAGGCTTCGTCAACCAGGTCGATCGCTTTGTCAGGCAGGAAACGGTCGGAAATGTACCGGTTGGAAAGTGTTGCGGCAGCGATGAGCGCCTGATCCTGAATCTTCACGCCGTGGAAGACCTCGTAGCGCTCCTTCAGGCCGCGCAGAATGGAAATCGTGTCCTCAACAGTCGGCTCGCTGACCATGACCGGCTGGAAACGACGCTCCAGGGCGGCGTCCTTTTCGATGTACTTGCGGTACTCGTTGAGGGTGGTCGCGCCGATACAGTGCAGTTCGCCACGGGCAAGCATCGGTTTGAGCAGATTGCCCGCGTCCATGGAGCCCTCGGTCTTGCCCGCGCCGACGATCGTGTGCAGCTCATCGATAAACAGGATAATCCGGCCCTCGCTGGCTTTGACTTCGGCCAGGACAGCCTTGAGCCGCTCCTCAAACTCGCCCCGGAATTTGGCGCCCGCAATCAGCGCGCCCATATCCAGGGAGAAGATCGTGCGGTTTTTGAGGCTGTCGGGCACATCGCCGCGGACGATTCGCTGGGCGAGGCCCTCCGCAATGGCCGTTTTGCCGACGCCCGGCTCGCCGATGAGCACAGGGTTGTTCTTCGATTTGCGGGACAGAATCCGGATGACGTTGCGGATCTCCGAATCGCGGCCGATGACCGGATCGAGCTTGTTCTGACGGGCAAGCTCCACCAGATCCTGACCGTATTTTTTGAGCGCGTCGTATGTGGATTCCGGATCTTCGCTGGTGACCCGGGCGCTGCCGCGAACGGCCTGCAACGCTTCCAGGAATTTGGGCTTGGTGATCCCAAGCGAACGCAGCAGGGGGCTGACACTGGAATCCGCCTTTTCAATCAGGGCCAGGAACAGGTGCTCGACGGAGACGTATTCATCGCGCATCTGCTTCATCTCGGACTCCGCCTGCGAGAGAACTGCGGCAAGGGAATTGGAAACATAGGGTTGCTGGTTGCTTCCAGAAATCTTGGGCAGCCTTGCGATGGAAGATTCACAAGCGGTGAGAACCTGACGGGCGTTCAGGCCCATTTTCTCCATCAGTTGGCCGATCAGCCCGTTTTCCTGACCAATCAGCGCGTCCAAGAGGTGGATCTGCTCGATCTGCGCATTGCCGTAGCTCTGAGCCAGCTGCTGTGCGCTCTGGAGAGCCTCCATGGATTTTTGGGTGAAACGGTTTGCATCCATCCAAATCATCCTCCTTTATGTTCATGGCGGAAAACCGCCTGTTGAATGTTGGTTTGGTCTTTCGACGCTGTCAGTATACCATGGTCAAAGAAAGTCAGTAAAGATCAAAAGTGGAGAATTGTTGACAAATAAATGTACAAAATGCACAATGTTTACCGGAACGGAGGAAAAAGAAAAACTCTCCCTCGCCTCGCGGGAGAATGGGAGAGCGCTCAGCATGGGCGCAGGAGGGGGAGTGGCACGCGGTATTTGGTGTAGCGGCGGCCTTTTTTGTCCCGGTACGCGCCGGAAGAATCGGGAACCATGACCGTCGCGGTTTTGCCGATATAGGTGATCACGCCACAGAGCGACTGGCCTTGAAAGGAAAAAACGGCCTGTGCACCGCAGATCAAGCCATTTGCGGCGGCTTGTGTTTTGCGCGTAGGCAGGCTGTGACGGATGCCGGTGTGCCCGAACAGCGTGTTTGCCAGCGTGACAAACCGCGCGGAATGCCCCGTA
>CALVTV010000262.1 GCA_944363005.1 uncultured Clostridia bacterium
CCTGGGAATACCTCAAAAAACGATCGATCACGGCACATTTGTCCTTTCGGCATACGCCAGCGCGCCCTGTGAGCGAAACAGCCCGGCGGAGCGTCGCCAATCGCAAGGAGCGGCGCTTGCGGCGCGAGGATGCGAGATTGTCGAGCTTTCCAAGATTTCTTCTTGGCCTTGCGCTACAGCTGTTGCTTCTGCTGTATGACCCGTCAGGTCACGCTTCGCTCCCTGACTCCTTTTTTTGAATCGCTTCGCGATAGGAGGGAACGTTGGGGAACGTTGGGCTGCCGCCCCAAACCCGCTTGAGGGGACCGAAGCCGGGCGCGCCCAGTGGGCGAAACAGCCCGGCGGAGCGTCGGGAATCGCAAGGAGCGACACTTGTGGCGCGACTATGCGAGTTCCCCGGACTTTCATCCCTCGGACTCCCTTCTTCGCTTCGCGCTTATAGCTCGGTCTTTTCCTGAGGGATGGCGTAAATACGCACATCCGGGTTTTCATACACCAGTTCTCCCAGCTTTTCAATGCCCTCCAGGTCCACCAGGAAATCCGCGCGCTCATAGTCACTGACATAGACATAATTCACGCCATACTTTTCGAGCACATCCGCGTTTTCCTCCGGGTTTTCGTAGAAGCGCTGGCAATCCGCGGCCTGCTCTTCATATACCAATCCGTGATAGAACACGTAAATGGAACTGCCGCAGACGATCTGCCGCCCCGCAAGCGAACAGACGGGGTTGATATGCTGCTGGCCGGTGAGGAACACGGCGTCCTTTTCCGTGTTTTCGTCGATCCAGGCGCCCGCCTCGACGGCGGTTTGCGAGAAGAGCTGATAGCCCGACACGCACTCGCGCGCGATGGACAGCCCACCGGAGAGCACGCTCGCCACCAGGAACAGCGCGCACAGCAGGTTGCGCCCGCGCAGCCCGGCCAGCCGCTGCATGAGAATGGAGCCGTAATCCGCGGCGAGGATCGCGCCGAACATGAACCAGATATAGAAGAGCTTGTTGTTATCGTAGGGGTTGGTCTGAAAGAGCACCCAGTCGGCCACCACGAAAATCGCCGCCATGCCCAGCAGGATATCCAGCTGTCCGCGCCGTCTGGCGTTCAGGCAGGCGCACAGGATCAGGATGAACGGCAGGCCGACGTTCTTGATCCAGAACCAGAAATATCCATCAATCAGCCGCATGCCGCCCAGGTTGTTGACCCAGTTGAACATCACGCGAATGACCCCGCCCTCGACCGTCTGGCGGATGGCGTTGCCGACCAGCTGGGGCATGGCCAGCACCAGCACAATGCAAAGATACACGCCCGCGCGCACGAGGATGCCGCGCCGCTGGCCGGGATGCTGGATGAGCCGGCCGAGCAGATACCCGCCGGAGAACAGCCCGAGCGCCAGGAATGTATGGGTATGCACAAGCGGCAGGCACGAGGCCCACAGCGCCAGCGCGGCCGTCTCGCGCATCGAGCGTGCGCGCGAGGAATGGATGAGCAGGTACAGCGCGGGAATGCCCATCGCCCAGCCGCCCATCAGCGAGCGCTGGGGCACGAGCAGATCCGCGATGACGTTGGACCAGCGCAGGTTGAATTCCGGCTGGTTGGCGGGCGTTGTGTAATAGCCGGTGAAGATCTCGCGGATTTTCGCAAACCCGTCGCTCCCCATCATGTCAAAGTCATAGAGGAATCCCAAGCCGCCGTTCAAAAAGAACAGCAGCGCCGCGACGGCAACGGCCTTGTGCCGGTCGCGCAGGATCTCCCGGGCGAGCATCATGTAGCCGACATACGTCAGCGACATCAGAATCGTGCCGGGAATGACGAGCGCCTGCTGGATGTTCATGCCCAGCAGCATCATGGACGTGCTCAGCGAGTCCGTCAAAAACGGATAGGCGAGCGCCGTGTCGTAAAGCAGGTTGTAGGACGGGGGGAAGGCCATGTCGCGCATGGAGGTGATGAACGCCATGTGCATGCACAGGTCGCCGTACGTCGATTGCCCGCACCAGTAGGAGCCGTCGGCGGCGGGCATGACCATGTGCGTCGTTTGCAGGTACGCGGAGAGCGCCGTCAGCGGCATGACCACGATCATCAGCACGCACAGAAAGCGCTTGTCCTCCTCATTCATGCGGACAGGCAAATGGCGGTCCCGCTTGAAGTAGGCGAGACCGCCCGCAACCATCAAAAGCGCGATGGCCGCCTCATGCGCCCTGAGCGTAAACCCGAACGGGAACGCGCAGAGCGCGGGAAGGACCATCGTCAAAAGCACGCCCAACGAAACGCCCAGCCAGACCCGAACCAGCGGATTCATGCGGGGAAACTGCCAGCGGATGATCTGCACACCGCAGGCGGCAAACAGAAACAGATAGAGTATTGCGGCCATGGTCGTCCCCCTCACTTCGCCTGTTCGCCCTGAATCACCTGAAGGCGCGGTTGACGGCGGCGGCGATGCACCGTTTCGGCCTGCGCGGGAATTGGCGCAAGCGCTTCGGTTTGCGCGGTGGCCCGCGGCATTCTGGCCGTGGTCACCGGCGTATCCCCGAAGAGATCCTCGTCCTCATCGTCCGGCTCCGGCGCGGGGCGCTTGTCCTTGCGCGGCGCACTGAGATCCGCCTTGATCTTCTCCAGGTCGCGCTGCGCCTGCATGATGCGCTGCTGCTCGGCGCGTTCCCCGCGCATGATGCGCGCGGCGGCCTCGGTGCAGATGGCCTGACCGGTCAGCTGAAGATACCGGCTGCGGGCAAGCGCGAGCAATAGCGCATCCAGCGCGATGGCCCCCAGGAGCACCAGGGGAACAAAGAGGATGCGCTGCATGCCCAGATAGACAGAGAGCCCCGAGAGCACGACACTCAGAATCACGGCCGAAAGACGCAGTATGAACTGTTGACGCCGGGCCTGTTCACGAAGGGCTTTGGCCGTCCGGTTTGTCAGGCGGATGGCTTCGCCGCCGGTGGTGGGTTTTTTCATAGGACAAGACTCCTGTTCATAAGCTCCAGTTCGATTTTATGCGCGAAGCGAAGAGGGGAGTCTGAGGGACAATGTCCCTCAAACTCCCTTCCTCGCTTCGCGGCGGCTTGAAGCGGGGTTACTTGAGGAGGATCTGCGGCACTTCCACGCCTGAATCATGCATGGTCTGCATCATATGTCTTTGCGCAGCACGCCGTGCACGCTCACTATCGTGTTCCATGATCCCCCGGTACATCTCCAAATGGCATTGACTCGCGCGCTGATAGCTACCTTCCACCCGCTGCGTATGGTGATAGCCCGCCTGAATCGATTCATGAATCGTCGGCAGCAATCTACAAACCACGTCGTTTCCCGTACACTGGGCGATCACCGAGTGAAACTCGAAGTCATACGGCGTATAATCCTCCCCATGCAGATAGGCGTTATCCATCCGGTCAAGCAGTTGCTTCATCTGAACGAGATGCTTCTCCTCCCGGCGCATCGCCGCGACCGCCGCCACGCCCGGCTCCACCAGCAGCCGCGTCTCCAGCAGCTGCGCAATCAGATCATGCTGATCCGCGAAGCGCAGACCCAGCGGATCATGCGCCAGTCCCGGCATCGCGCAAAGGAACGTGCCCTGTCCCTGCCGGATATCCACGATGTGCTCGGTTTGAAGGATCTTGACCGCCTCGCGCACCGTCGAGCGGCTGACGCCAAAGCGCGTCATCAGTTCCGCTTCGGCCGGCAGTTTCGCCCCGGTCTTCATCTCCTCCTGGATGATCATCTCGCGCAGCTTGTCGGCAATCTGCTCGGGCAGTTTGCGCGCCTTCCTCACCGTATCCATCGTCGTGTCAAACCTCCATATCGGTATCTTTTCCCGTCAGACCATTTTACCATACTTGGGCCTGATTCTCAACCGCTTTGTGGAATTCGCGCCCCCGCAGGCATGGCGTGCACGCAGATGATTCTTGACATTCCCCATGCACACTTTTATAATGAAATCGAAACAAGATCTGTGATGAAGCTCATCAATATGCCGGATCATTGCACTTTGACCGGATCAGGAGGAACATTATGGAAATCACCGCGCTTCAAGCGCAATGCACCCAGGTTCGCCGGGATATCATCCGCATGCTGGCCGGAGCCGGTTCCGGACATCCGGGCGGATCGCTCTCCGCTGTCGAAATTCTCGTTGCGCTCTACGGCCACACCATGCACGTCGATCCCGCTCAGCCGAAAATGGCGGATCGCGACCGCTTTGTGCTCAGCAAGGGGCATGCCGCGCCCGCGCTGTATGCCGTGCTGGCCAACAACGGCTTTTTCAGCAAGGACGAATATGCCCATCTGCGCCAGCTCGGCGCAATGCTCCAGGGCCATCCGGACATTAAAAAATGCCCCGGCGTGGAAGCCTCGACCGGTTCGCTGGGCCAGGGTGTTTCCGTCGCCGTCGGCATGGCGTTGGGCCTGCGCGCTCAGGGCGCAAACCAGCGCGTCTATACGCTGCTGGGCGACGGCGAATGCCAGGAGGGCATGGTCTGGGAGGCGCTCATGGCCGCCGCGCACTACCATCTTGACAATCTGACCGTCATCTTCGACTGGAACGGCCTGCAAATCGACGGCCGCAACGACGACGTGATGAGCCTTGGCGATTTCGCGGGCAAGCTGCGCGCTTTCGGCCTGGATCTCATCGAGGTTGCGGACGGCAACGACCTGCAAGCGGTCATTGATGCGCTGGATGCGCCGGTCTGCCCCGGCAAGCCGCGCGGCATTCTCTGCCACACGGTCAAGGGCAAGGGCGTATCGTTCATGGAAAACCAGGCCGGCTGGCACGGCAAGGCGCCCAACGCGGCGCAGGCTGAGGCCGCGCTTGAGGAACTGGAGGGCTGAGCATGAGTGAAAAAAAGGCAACCCGCGTGGGTTACGGCGAGGCGCTCGTCGAACTCGGCGCGGAAAATGAGAAGATCGTCGTGCTGGATGCCGACCTCTCCTGTTCTACGATGACCAACGGCTTCGCCAAGGCGTACCCCGACCGGTTCTTCAATGCCGGTATCGCCGAGGCCAATATGATCACCATGGCCGCGGGCCTGTCGCTGACCGGCATGATTCCCTTCTGCTCCTCCTTCGCGGTGTTCGCCAGCCGCTGCTATGAGCAGATTCGCAATGGCGTCTGCTATCCGCACCTGAATGTCAAGCTCGCTTTCACGCACGCCGGCATCACCGTCGGCGAGGACGGCGGCACGCATCAGTCCATCGAGGATATCGCCATCATGCGCGCACTGCCGGGCATGACCGTGCTCTGCCCGTGCGACGCGGAGGAAGCCAAACGCGCCGTTCGCGCAGCCGTCGCCATCGATGGCCCGGTGTATCTGCGCCTGGCGCGCCTGGCAACGCCGGTCTTCTCCGAGGGCATGCCGTTTGAGGTCGGCAAGGCCAATGTGCTGCGCGAGGGAAAGGATGTCGCGCTGATCACCTGCGGCCTGATGGTGGAAACCTGCATGCAGGCCGCCGAACTGCTCAAAGCGCAGGGCATTGACGCCGCCGTCATCAATATGCATACGATCAAGCCGCTCGATGAGGCGGTTGTGCGCCGCTATGCCGCAAAGATGCCGCTGTTCACGGTGGAGGAACACTCCATCATCGGCGGATTGGGCGATGCCGTCGCCGCGGTCGTGGCCGAGCACGGCGGAAAGCTCAAGAGGATCGGCATCAATGATTGCTTTGGTCAATCTGGAAAGCCGGATGAGCTGCTGGATTATTATGGACTGACGGGCGAGAAGATCGCCGCGACGGTCAAGGGTTCCCTGTAAACTTCATATGCTGCCGTAGGGTAATCGCCCAACGGCGGCTTTTTTTGTATGTTCCTTCTTCCGCCGCGAAGCGAGGATGGGGAGTCCGAGGGGCGAAGTCCCTCGGGCGGGGTTTGGGGCGGCAGCCCCATCGTTCCCCCCATCGCGAAGCGATTCAAAAACAAAGCAGTCAGGCAGCGAAGCGTCACCTGACGGGTTCTACAGCAAGAGCATCTTCAAACCGCCGTAGCACAAAAAGTTTTAAATCAGGCTCCACCGCGTCAAGCCATTGAGTTAGACAGGGAAAGCGACTTGAAACCGCCTCTGATTCCAGCCTATTGCAAATTCGCTACTCCCCCCGTAAAGCGCCGCTTTGCGCGCTACGCCATTGCTTTTCCTGTACAACCCGTCAGGTGACGCTTCGCTCCCTGACTACTTTTATATATATCGCTTCGCGATGGGAAACGATGGGGAGACGTTGGGCTGCCGCCCAAACCCGCCTGAGGGACATTGTCCCTCAGACTCCCCTCTTCGCTTCGCGCACCTGAAAGCTCTTTTTCACATGGATTGCACCTTCCCCCTTTTTCTCCGATTCCCGATTCCCCAGAGCAGGAGTTTACAGGAATAACGCGAATATTGAATATGCGTGAATTTGCCTGTTTATATCCTTTTGGCCCTGGCTTACGCAGACAGTCTCAGTTATACACAGCTTTGTGGGAAACTCTTGATAACTTTTTCGGTTTTTCCACAGCCAAAATTTCTGTTCTGTTTTGGATTTTTGGCACTTATCCCAAAAATCCACATCCCTACGGCTCCTGCTGCTGATTTATATACTGCCACTACCCTTTTGGAGGTTGATGAATATGCGTTTTTCCTGCAAAACCAACGACCTGAACGCAAGCCTGTCCACCGTCAGCCGCGCATTGGCGGCCCGCTCCCCCAAGCCGATTTTGGAAGGCATCCTTTTGGAGTCCTGCGACGAGGGCCTGCGCCTGGTCTGCACCGATTTGGCCATCGGCATTGAAACGGTCATCGACGCGACTTTCGCCGAAGAAGGCCGCATCGTTCTGCCGGGCAAGCTTCTTTGCGAAGTTGTGCGCAAGCTTCCCGGCGAAATCTGCGAAATTACCGTCAGCGACCGGCTTCAAACCACCATTCGCAGCGCCAGTTCCCGCACGACGATCACCGGCTTTGACCCGGTCGAGTACCCGGAACTGCCGCAGGTCGCCGGTCATGAGTTTGACATGCCCCAGAATGTATTGCGCGATATGATCGGCCGTACGCTCTTTGCCATCGCGGTGGACGAGAGCCGCCCGATTCTCACCGGCTGTCTGATGGAGATCGGCCAGCAGGAAATGCGCGTCGTCGCGCTGGACGGCTTCCGCCTCGCCCTGCGCCGGGAGGACATCGTCGGGCCGCAGGAGCCGGTTTCCGCGGTTGTGGGCGGCAAAATCCTCGGCGACATCTCCAAAATTCTCTCGGAAAGCGAAGATCCCGTCTCCATTTGCGTCAGCCGCAGCCACATGCAGCTTGAGGTCGGCCGCACGCGCATTGTCGCGCGGCTTCTGGAGGGCGAGTTCATCCGCTACCGCCAGATCCTGCCGGAGGAATGGCAGACCCGCATCACCGTCAGCCGCAGCGAGCTGAGCAGCGCCATCGACCGCGCCAGCCTCATTGCGCGCGAGGGCAAAAACAACCTCGTCTGCTTCAAAATCGACGGCGAACAGCTGGAAATCACCTCCAATTCCGAGTCCGGCGACGTGCAGGAGCAGATTGCCATTGAGACGGAAGGCAAGGACTTGAGCATCGCCTTCAACGTCCGCTACATCACCGATGTGCTCAAGGCGCTCTCGGACGACACCGTCCGCATGCGCTTCAATTCCAACGTCAGCCCGTGCGTCATCTGCCCGACCGAGGGCGACGCCTACCTCTATCTCGTCTTGCCGGTTCGCGTCTTCAACGGCTGACCGCCGGGTATGGCGTGAGCTCAAAAAAGCAGGGTAGACAAACAAAAAAACGATGCAAGTCAAATCGATCAGACTGAAAAATTTCAGGAATTACGAGCAGGCGCTCATCGAGCCGGACGCCGGGGTGACGGTGTTCACCGGGCCGAACGCGCAGGGCAAGACCAACATCATCGAGGCGCTGCATCTGTGCTGCCTGGGGCGCAGCCACCGCACGCCGCGCGATGAGGAGCTGATTCGCTGGGGCTGCGAGGAAGCCTTTGTCAAAACGCAGACGCTCCAGCAGGACGGCACCCACGAGGTCAGCATCCTGCTCTCCAGGCGCCAGAAAAAGAAAAAGAACGTGCGCATCGGCGCGCATCCGGCGGAACGCATCGGGGAATTACTGGGGCATGTCTGCGGCGTGCTCTTCTCGCCCGAGGACCTGATGATCGTCAAAAGCGGGCCCGCCGAACGGCGGCGGTTCATCGACATGCAGCTTTCCCAGCTGCGCCCGGCCTATTTTTATGCGTTGCAGCGCGCCCAGCGCGCCCTCAACCAGCGCAATGCCCTGCTCAAGGAGATTGCCCGCCAGCCGGCCCTGCGTTCGACGCTGGACATGTGGGACGAGCAGCTGGCCGCCTGCGGCGCGCAGATCGCGCAAAACCGGCAGGAGGCCATCGAGGCGCTCTCCTTGTGCGCGCATCAGGCGCATGCCTCGCTCACCGAGGGCCGGGAGGACCTCTCGGTGCGCTATGTTTCCGTGGCGGCGCAGGCCGCTGATCCCAAACAGACCCTTTTGGAGCGGATGCATGCCGCCCGCCAGGAGGATTTGCGCCGCATGACCACCACAGTCGGCGTGCATCGGGACGACCTTGAAATCACCATCGACGGCAAGCCCGCGCGCCTGTTCGCCTCCCAGGGCCAGCAGCGCAGCGCGGTGCTCTCCCTGAAGCTGGCGCAGCTGGAGCTCGCCCGGCGCGAACGCGGCGAGGCGCCGGTGCTCATGCTCGACGACGTGATGAGCGAACTGGACCCCGCCCGGCGCCGTCAGCTCATCGAGCGCATTGACCGCGTGCAGACGTTTGTCACCTGCACGGACCTGGCCGATCTGGCGGGCGCGAAAAAGGGCGCGGTTTATCACGTCAGCGGCGGCACGTTGACCCGCGAATGATTCCTTTTGGGGAAGGCTGAAAAATGCTGATCCAATCGGGAAAAATAGGGTTTATCCAGAAGTTTTCCACATCTATCCACAAAACGGCCGAAGTTTTCCACATTGATGTGGACAACTCTGTGGAAAACTGGGGATAACTGTTGGAAAAGGGGCGGAAAACCGGCAGGGTTTTCCCCAAAAGCGCCGCCAAGGCGACGCGCCCAAAACCCAATACCATCAATACATTTTGGGCCTGTTCCCGCCCAAAAACTCCGGGGACAGGCGTGTGGAAAGTCCAAAAGTGGAAAAGTCGCCCAAAGCGGTTCAAAACCCGGCTTCCCCTTGTAAAAAAACCGGGGCGGCGGGCGCATAAAGGCGACAGGTTCGCCCAGGTTTCGGCAGACTTTGGGGGCGGACGCGCGAAACAATCAAGGAAAGGAACACGCCATGGATCGCAAATACAAGCGGGCGAATTATGTGACGGGCGCCAACAGCACGCTCAAATCCTACGGCCTGAGCGGAAAAAAGAAGAAAAAGCAGGCGCTTTTGCCCCAGCTTCGGGTGTTGCTCGCGCTGGTGGGCATTGTGGTGCTGGTGGTGGTGGTCATCGCCTATTCGCTCAACGGTTCCGGGCGAAGCAGCGTCGGCCGGGCCATGCGCATCGGCGCGACGCTCAGCCAGAACGTCATGCCCTTCGGTGACAGCGTCATCTTCTACGACGGAACGACGCTGCACTGTGTCGCGGCAACCGGCGGCAACCAGTGGAGCTATCAGATTGGCAGCAACGCCGACTACGACGCCACGGAGCAGCGGATTGTCGCCTGGTCGGGCAACGACCTGTACATCCTCAACAACCGCGGCCGTCTGATTTACAACAACAAGATGTCCGACACGATTCAGTTTGCCAGCGCCGGAGAAGAATACATTGCGGCGTTCATCGGCGAGCCCGACAACGGCGTGGTCACGGTCATCAACAGCGCGGGACAGATTGTGGACAACGTGACCATCACCAACCAGACGCTGCTGGACATCGGGTTTTTCAAATCGACGACGACATCCAGCGCCCAGGAGACGGAGCTGATGTGGGTGCTTGGGCTGGACACCACGGGCACGGTCGTCTCCACGGAGCTTCAAACCTTCCAGCCCGGCAAGCTCTCCACCGGCAAAAGCTCCCTGGGCGAATACATCGCCTACCGGATCTACTATGCCGACGGCGTGCTCAACATCGTGGATACCCGCCAGATCATGCATTACAATTACCGCGTTCTGGAGGAGACGAGCCCCACGCTCATCTACGGCTACACGATGGAGGACGTCAAAACCATCGGCAAGCAGACGTATCAGTTGCTCATTCCCGCGCAGGAGACGAACGACGGCTACCGGCTGAGCAACGTGCGCCTGATGTACGGCAACGTGGACCGCGTGCTGCATCTGCCCAGCGAGTGCATCGCCGCCAAGCTGGGCACGCGCTCGGTCTATGCGTTCTCGGAGAACGCCGTCTACGTCTGCCGGTTTGAGGACACGTCCTTCATCGCCTATTCCCTGCCGGTGAACATCACGGCTGTGCTCGGCATGATTACGGACAACCGCGTCGTCGTGGCGTCCGGATCGGAGATCTATACGATCGAGCTGCCGGAGTAAAGCCAAGAAAGGAATGCTTTATGAATATCATTGACATCGTCATCCTCGCCGTGCTGGCCGTCAGCGTCATCTACGGGTTGTACCGCGGCTTCATCAGCGGCGTGCTCAGCGTGGCGGCGCTCATCGGCTCCGCGGCGCTGGCCTTCGCCTTCAGCGGCGATCTGGCCGCATGGCTCAACGGCAACCAGACGCTCGTGGATACGCTCATGTACTACACCGACGCGGGCAGCCGGATCAAGAACCTCGACCTCTCGCTGCTCACCGTTTCCCAGGTGACCGACAGCGCGCTCGCCCAGATTCTGGAGAGCGCCAACCTGCCGAGCGCGTTTCAGAGCGTGTTCGTGCAGAACATCGGCGTGAGCGAGGGCTCCACGGCCATTTCTACGCTGCTCAGCCAGACGATCGTCAGCGTTTCGCTGTCCATCCTGAGCTTCCTCATCTGCTTTTTGCTGGCCTATATCGTCCTGACGTTCGTCATTCACCTGATTCAGTACGTGTTTGAACTGCCCGTGCTGCGCCATCTGGATGCGCTGATCGGCGGCGTGTTTGGCCTGGCGCGCGGCGTTTTGCTGCTGCTGATCCTCTTTACGCTCGTGCCCATCGTGATGGCCATCGTGCCCATCGAGCCGCTTCAGGCGCTGCTGGATGGCTCCAAGCTCGCGCCGCTGTTTGACAGCCGGCTGATCATGGCCATCCTCAACGGCGGCCTGTGACGCACCGGGACAGAGAGATGCAGACCATCGCCGTTGTTCATAGCCCGTTCAAGGAAAAGTTCGGCATACCGCGCCAGAGCGGCCTCGTGCCCGGCACGCGCGCGCAGATCGTCTTTGAGCCGGCGTTTCGCAATCCCGATGCCCTGCGGGGGATCGACGGGTTTTCGCATCTGTGGCTGATCTGGGCCTTTTCCAAGGCGCGCGGCTGGTCGCCGACCGTTCGTCCGCCGCGCCTGGGCGGCAATGTGCGCATGGGCGTGTTTGCCACGCGCTCGCCGTTTCGCCCGAATGCGCTCGGGCTGTCCTGCGTGACGCTCGAGGGCATCGACTGGCATACGCCGCAAGGCCCGGTGCTCACCGTCGGCGGCGCGGACCTGCTGGACGGCACCCCCATTTACGACATCAAACCCTATCTCCCTCATGCGGACTGCCATCCCGAGGCGACGGGCGGGTTCGCGGCCGAGCGGGTCGATTATGCGTTGCAGGTCGATTTTCCGGCGGAACTGCTTCAAAAGATCGATCCGCCGGAGCGGCCCGTGCTGCTTGAGCTGCTCGCGCAGGACCC
>CALVTV010000263.1 GCA_944363005.1 uncultured Clostridia bacterium
TGAGCTTCGCGGCCGGTTCGATGTTCATCCAGTGGCTGGGCGAGCAGATCGATCAGAAGGGCATCGGAAACGGCATCTCGCTGCTGATCTTCGCCGGCATCGTCTCGCGTTTCGGCAGCATGTTCAGCACGGTCCGCACGTACTTCCTGCTCGGCATGGCCGGCATGACGAAGTATTTCTTCTTCCTGCCGATGCTGGCTGTCCTGGCGCTTGTCGTCATCGTCCTGATCGTCATCCTCAACGCCGCAGAGCGCCGCATCCCTGTGCAGTATGCGAAGCGCGTTGTGGGTCGCAAGATGTACGGCGGCCAGTCCTCGTATCTTCCCATCAAGGTGAACATGAGCGGCGTCATGCCCATCATCTTCGCCTCGGCGCTCCTCGGCATCCCCAGCACGATCGGCACGTTCCTGCCCGGCCTCAACAACCAGACAGAGCACCCGATCTGGTACGGCTTCTTCCACATGTTCAGCACGTCCAGCTGGTTCTATGCGGCGCTGTATTTTATTCTCATCATTCTGTTCAACTATTTCTACGTGGGTATGCAGTATAACCCCATCGAGCTTGCCAACAATCTCCGCAACAACAACGGTGCCATCCCCGGTTACCGTCCCGGCAAGCCGACCAGCGATTTCATCGCGAAGGTGCTCGGCAAGATCACCTTCACGGGCGCGCTGTTCCTGGGCGTTGTTGCCAGCCTTCCGACCATCATCGGCATGATCACCGGAATGCCCGTCTCTCTGGGCGGTACGAGCTTGCTGATCGTCGTCGGCGTCGCGCTGGACACGTCGCGCAGCCTGGAGTCCTACATGCTCATGCGCCATCACAAGGGATTCCTTGAGTGATCACACATCGAAAGGGGAGGCAAGCATCATGAAACTGATTCTTCTCGGAGCGCCCGGCGCCGGAAAAGGTACGCAGGCTGAGGTGATCTGCGATAAGTTGGCGATTCCCGCCATCAGTACCGGAAACATCCTTCGCGAAGCCATGAAAAACGGCACGGAGATGGGCCGCAAGGCCAAAAGCTACATCGACTCGGGCGCTCTTGTCCCCGACGATGTGATCATCAACATCATCAAAGAGCGTCTGGCGGCAGACGACTGCAAGAACGGCTTCATCCTCGACGGTGTGCCCCGCACGGTGGCGCAGGCCGAGGCTCTGGAGGAGATGGGTGTCGAGATCGACAAGGTCGTTGACATTGAGGTCAGCGACGATACGATCGTCAAACGCCTGTCCGGCCGCCGCGTGTGCTCCGCCTGCGGCGCGAGCTATCACACGCTCTACAAACCCAGCGCTTTGCCCGATCGCTGCGACCGCTGCAACGGCCAATTGATCGTCCGTAAGGACGACGAGCCCGCGACCATCCTCGAGCGCCTGCGCACCTACCATGAGCTCACTGAGCCTCTGGTGGATTTCTACAAAGAGCGCGGCAAGCTCGTCGTGGTCGAGGGCCAGGAGGAAGTGGCAGACACCTCGCGCCTCCTCCTTGAGAAGCTGGGGGTCTGAACATGAGCTCGGTGAAAACCGCGAAAGAGACCGAACGCATGACGCGCGCGTGCCGCATTTCGGCCGAGGCGCTCCGCCTTGCAGGCGAAGCGGTGAAGCCGGGCGTCACGACGGCGCACATCGACAAAATCATCTACGACTACATCGTCAGCCAAGGCGCGCGCCCGAACTTCAAGGGCCTGTATGGATTCCCCGGTTCCGCGTGCATCTCGGTCAACGATACGGTCATCCACGGCATTCCCTCGAAGAGCATCGTGCTCCATGAGGGGGACATCGTCAGCATCGACACCGGCGCTGCGATCGAGGGCTTCAACGGAGACAACGCCGCCACGTTCGCGTGCGGCGCGGTCAGCGCGGCTGCTCAGCGCATCATGGATGTCACCAAAGAGGCGCTTGCCCGGGGAATCGCGGCTGCACAGCCGGGCAACCGCATCGGCGACATCAGCCACGCGGTGCAGACGTATGTGGAGGAACACGGCTACTCTGTCGTCCGATCCTTTGTAGGACATGGCGTCGGCAAGGAGCTGCACGAGGACCCGGAAGTTCCGAACTACGGGGAGGCCGGACACGGCCCGCGCCTCGTCAGCGGCATGACGATCGCGATCGAGCCGATGGTCAATGAGAAAAGCCATGTTGTCAAAACCTTGTCCGACGGGTGGACGGTCAAAACGGCCGACGGCGGACTGAGCGCTCACTTTGAGCACACCGTCGTCATCACGCCGAACGGACCGCGGATCCTTACAAAGCAGGGAGGGTAAAGACTTGGCAAAAGAAAAAGAAGACGTTATCGAAGTCGAAGGCACAGTAGTCGAGGCGCTGCCCAATGCCATGTTCAAGGTGCAGATCGAGGGCGGCCACATGCTGCTGGCCCACATTTCCGGCAAACTGCGGATGCACTACATCCGCATCCTGCCCGGAGACAAAGTGACACTTGAGATGAGCCCTTACGATCTGACACGGGGCCGCATCACATGGCGCTCGAAGTGATCGGGCGTCGCCGGTAAGGAGGTTATTAACATGAAGGTGAAACCTTCCGTCAAACCCATTTGCGAAAAGTGCAAGGTCATCAAGCGCAAGGGCCGCGTCATGGTCATTTGCCAGAACCCCAAGCACAAACAGCGTCAGGGCTGATCCTGGCGAATATCCGCCCGGCCGCGGCATCTGTCCCGCCCGGCCGGGGCGACAGTCGAAGAACAGGGATAAAAACATCAGGAGGTGCTTATATCCATGGCACGTATCGCCGGAGTTGACTTGCCGAAGGAAAAGCGAGTCGAAATTGGCCTGACCTATATCTACGGGATCGGTCGCAGCGCCGCTGACGAGATCCTCG
>CALVTV010000264.1 GCA_944363005.1 uncultured Clostridia bacterium
TCTTAGGGATGGACAAGGAAGCTTCGTTCTTTTTTCTGTTTCTTGGCTACTACCCGATTCTGAAATGGGACATTGACCGGCTGAAAAGCAAAGCAATGCGTGTCGGACTGAAACTGCTGATTTTCAACGTGTCAATTGCTGCGATGTATGTTATTCTGGGCCTGTTTCTGCGCATGGATGCACTGGTTGAGGAGTTCACGCAGATGGGCACCGTATTGCTAATCCTGTTCTGCCTGCTTCTCAATGTTTGCATGTTCCTGTACGACAGACTCCTTTCGCCCATCGTTTGGATCTACGTGCGCAGAGTCCGGCCAAGACTCAAAATTCAAAAACGCCGGTAAACAATTGAAGCCTGTTGTGATATTAAAACTTAGCATAGGCCGCTCTTGATAAGCAATCCAAATGACTCTCCCCTCGAAGGCCCCCAACTTCATTCAGGGGAGCCTTTTTTTGTTTTTTAGCAATTTTCGCTTGGACTAATCTGCCTTCTTATCCAGGTTCAATCCCCTCCCCTCGCGCAACAAAAAAGAAGGGCCGTATAAACAGCCCTTCCATAAGGAATAAAGTTAGTCAGCCTTCGGGCCCGCCGCGATGATGGACGGATCCATGCCCTCGTACTTCGCAAAGTTCTTGACGAACATCCCGGCCAGCTTCTTGGCCTGCTCGTCGTAGGCAGCCTTATCCGCCCACATCTTGCGCGGAATGAGCACCTCGTCCGGAACATTCGGGCAAGTCGTCGGCACGGCAACATTGAAAATCGGATCCATCACGAACTCGCTCTTTTCCAACTCGCCGTTGAGCGCCGCGGTAACCATGGCGCGTGTATACTTGAGCTTCATGCGGTTTCCGCCATAGCCCGCGGGGCCACCCGCCCAACCCGTATTGACCAGGTAGACATGCGTGCCGTACTTCTCGATCTTTTCACCGAGCATCTCAGCGTACTTGCTCGCCGGACGCGGAAGGAACGGCGCACCAAAGCAAGTCGAGAAGGTCGCCGTCGGCTCGTTGATGCCGCGCTCGGTGCCGGCCAACTTAGCGGTATAGCCGGTCACAAAGTGGTACATCGCTGCTTCCTTAGAAAGCTTGGAAATTGGCGGGAGCACGCCGAACGCATCGGCCGTCAGGAAAATCACCGTCTTGGGGATATTGCCCATCGACGGGACAGCGGCATTGGGAATATAGTCCACCGGATAGCCAACGCGCGTATTCTCCGTGACAGAGCCATCGGCGAAATCGAACTCGCCCTTTTCGTTGATGGTCACGTTTTCAACCAGAGCGCCGAATTTGATCGCGTCCCAGATGAACGGCTCGTTCTCCTTCGAGAGGTTGATGCACTTGGCGTAGCAGCCACCTTCGATATTGAACACGCCATTTTCAGACCAACCATGCTCATCGTCGCCGATCAGCATACGATTCGGGTCAGCAGACAGCGTGGTCTTTCCCGTGCCAGACAGGCCGAAGAACACAGCCGTATCGCCGGTTTCCGGATCGGTATTTGCAGAGCAGTGCATCGGCAGAACGCCATCCGCAGGCAGAAGGAAATTCATGACGGAGAAGACGCTCTTCTTCATCTCGCCCGCATAGCCGGAACCCGCGATGACAACAATCTTCTTATTGAAGTTGACCAAGATGGCCGCCTCGGAATGCACGCCATCCAGTTCGGGAACGCACTTGCAACCCGGCGCACACAGGACGGTGAAATCCTCGTGGAAGTTTTCGAATTCCTCCTCAGTCGGACGAATGAGCAACTGATGAATGAACATGTTCTGGCTGGCCAGTTCGTTGATGACGCGGATGCTGCGGCGATACTGATGATCTGCGCCGGCAAAGCCATCAAACACGAACACGTCACGTCCCTGAAGATACGTTGCTACACGGGTAAGAATCTTATCAAACCGCTCTTCCGAAATCGGCATGTTGATCTTTCCCCATGCGATCTCATCGTGAATGTCCGGCGTGTCCACGACAAAACGGTCTTCCGGAGAACGGCCGGTGTATTTGCCCGTCATCACGGAAAGCGCACCCGTCTCAGAGAGGACACCTTCGCCACGCTTGATGGCCTCCGTAGTCAACTGGGCCGGAGTCAGGTTATGATAAACCTTGCCGGTATTGATAATGCCCCATTTGCTGAGATTGACTTCGTTCATTGTCTTTGACCTCCATTTTGCATGTTGCATATTCAGGGTCTGAAAAAAACAGTCCGAGGAATGACTAAAATCAACTTCCTCCATATTCTGTTATTTCGACACACATCCTCTGTTTCCTGCCTCGATATAAAGAATTTGCCAAATTTTCGATAAAGTCAATGATTGCAGACTTGTTCAAACAGGATATCCGAGAGCAGACAAAACTGTTCAATGGAAAGGGATTCTGCGCGAGCTTGCATGCAGATGCCTGCCGATTCAAGACAAGAAGAAGCCGTTTGCCGGTCGAGAGAATAAGAAGACATGAGATTGTTGAGCAGCGTCTTCCGGCGCATCAAGAAAGCCGAGCGCACAAGCCGCAAAAAGAAACGCTCCTCTTTGACGGCATACAACGGCTCGCTTCTGCGAATCAGAAGCATAAAGCTGGAATCCACCTTGGGCGGCGGTGTAAAGCAGGCCGCGGGGACATCAAGTGCGCGTGTGACTTCATAACGGTACTGGCACATGATGGGCAACGGACCATATCCTTCTTCGCCGGGTCCGCTCAAGAGTTTGTCCCCCACTTCTTTTTGCACCATGACCGCAATGGATTTGGCCTGTGGCAATTCAAAATACAGCTTGTGGAGCACATCTGTCGTAATGTAATAAGGCAAATTGGCGGCGACACGCAGCGAACAATCGCCGAAGGTTTCCTGAATGAGTGCAGCCAAGTCCATCTTCATGACGTCCCCAAAGATCACTTCCGCATTCTTATAGGGTTCGAGCGCAACGCGCAAAAACGGCAATAACGTCTTATCAATCTCCAAGGAAGCGATGCGGCGGCATCGTTGAGCCAATGGCCGTGTAAGCGCACCAAGCCCCGGACCGATTTCCAGCACGCAGTCCTCGCCTGAGACCATAGAAAGCTCTGCAAGCCGCTCCAGCAGCGCCTCATCCTCAATGAAGTTTTGTCCCAGGCTGTGTTTATGATGAAATTCGCCTTCATGGCGATGGTTTTTCGGTTTCAAAAGAGACCTCCTGCTTCACTTGACGCGGATAACAGAGCTATCGCTTGACTCTGCAATGATGTAATGCGGACGTTTTTTTGTTTCGATGTACGTTTTAGCGAGATATTGCCCCATGATGCCCATGCACAGCAGCTGGATGCCTCCGATGAACAGGATGATGCACACCGTGGACGCCCAACCGGCAACAGGATCACCGAATATGAGCTTGCGCACAATGACAAAGATGACCATGATGAAAGC
>CALVTV010000265.1 GCA_944363005.1 uncultured Clostridia bacterium
CGTGCGCGTGTGGCCAACAGGGCCACGGCTTTTTCCATAGCGAATGGATAGGAGCGTGCCTGCATAAAGGCGTCAAATCCTGCGCGGTCGAACGGTACGCCCGCGCGGTAGGGGCGCTCCTTGAGCAATGCGCGGGGCATTTTCAACGTTTCGCCATTGGAGAGCGTCAGGATGGCTTGGCCGTGGACACGCTTTACGCTCGTCAAAAGCAGAAATGAATCCGTCATCGCGCTCATCTGTGCTGCTGCTCAAGCAGGCTGGCGCGCAGGTCATAGAGCTTCTTGGAAAGGTCGACCTTGTAGCGCTGCGGATTGTGCAGGCGCTTGTATTCGGCCCAGAACGTATCCAGCTCCTGGCGGGCAAACTCCGCAATATCGCAGAGTTTGGGCGATTCATAGACTTGCTTGCCGCTCAGGAAGACGGGCACGAGCAACGGTCGCACCGTGTATTCGGTCAACGTCGTCTGTTTCCAGGTGTGCTCCGGGTGGAAAATGGTGAGCGGTTCGCCGGAGGAGAAGTCCTCTTCGGCAAGGGCAATCAGGTCGGCCAGAGCCTTGCCGGTTTGCTTGTCGTAGAAGCGGAAAACCTGCTTGATGCCCGGATTGGTGACCTTGATCGGGTTTTCGGATATCTTGATGCGCGGAACGAATACACCGTCCTCCTCATGGGCGCAAAGCTTGTACACGCAGCCGAGCGCGGGGTTATCTTTGCTGGTGATCAGCCGGGTGCCCACGCCCCAGGTATCGATGGCGGCGCCTTGCGCCTTCAGATCCCAGATCACTTCCTCGTCCAGGTCGCTGGACGCGCAGATCTTGGCGTTCGGGAATCCGGCGGCATCCAGCATCTTGCGTGCTTCACGGCTGAGGAAGGCCAAATCGCCGCTGTCCAGCCGGATACCGATGGGTTCATGCCCCTTCTCGCGCAGCTCGCGGAAGACGGTGATGGCATGCGGCACGCCGCTGCCCAGCGTGTCATAGGTATCCACCAGCAGCAGGCAGTTGTTCGGGAAGACGTCGGCGTACGCGCGGAAGGCGGTCAGTTCATCCGGAAAGGACATGACCCAGCTGTGCGCGTGCGTACCGCTGACCGGTGCGCCGAAGAGCTCGCCGGTCAGCACGTTGCTCGTGGAGCGGCAACCGCCGATCATGGCGGCACGGGCGCCGTAGATGCCGGCATCAGGCCCCTGTGCGCGGCGAAGGCCGAACTCAAGCACACTGCCGTTGCCCGCCGCATGCACGACGCGGGCGGCCTTGGTAGCGATGAGGGTCTGGTGGCCAATGATGTTCAGGAGGGCCGTTTCTACCAGCTGCGCTTCGATGATCGGCGCGGTTACGCGCAGAATCGGTTCGTTCGGGAAGACGACGGAACCTTCCGGCATTGCCCAGATGTCGCCGGTAAAATGCAAAGTTCTCAGATAGCGCAGGAACTCCTCGTCGAAACAGCCAAGACTTCCCAGGTAGCGGATGTCTTCCTCATCGAAGTGCAGATTTTTGATGTAGTCAATGGCCTGTTCAAGTCCTGCGGCAAGGGTGTAAGCCGTCGTTTCCCCTTGCCTGCGGTAAAACAGGTCGAAGCATGCGCGACTGTCCTGCATGCCGTGACGAACGTATCCGCTCATCATGGTCAGCTGGTACAGGTCGGTCATCATGGTCAGGTTTCGCATGAAAATCACGCCCTTTCTTCACTCATTGGGCAAAATGCATAGCAGAGCAACCAGCCGCACAGGATCAACTGGATCATGGCGGCGCATTGGCGCAGGCTCACGTAGTATGTGTTATCCGCGTTGGCGCGGCCGATGCCGAAGAGAAGGAGGCCGACGATGAATGCGCCGTCGAGCAGCAGAGGCAGCGCCACATGCCAATCGAAGCGCCCGCTATCGAGCGTCCAAAGCACGACGAGCACAACCTGGGAGAGCAACAGCGCGACCAGGCTTGCCTGGGCGTAAGGGAAGAGCATGCTGTAGGCGCCGCGCTCAAATTCGCCCAGGAACGTGGTCACAAGGCAGAGCACCGCGCTGATCACCGGGGCGATCGTCACGGCACTGATGCGGTCGCGGATGCGCACGAAGAAGTAGATGACCACGCACAGCGCGGCGATGGCAGAGAGCACTTGCGAGATGCGCACAAACTCGCTGATAAACGTCAGGCTGTCCGAACGCAGGCCCTCAATGACCGTGCGCCCGGAGCAATACAGGAGCAGATACCAGCTGAAAACATCTCCGCGCCGGCGGCAGTGGCGGCGAATGACGAGCAGCAGCGCAAAGACGAGCATGTCCCAGCAGAACTCATAGAAAAACGTGGCCATGTGCCAGTACCAGAACGTGCCTACGGGGATTTCAACGGCGAAGGGGAAGAACTGCAAGCCCGGCTCAGAAATGCGCAGGCCATAGGCTTCCATATTGATATAGTTGCCCCAGCGGCCAATGGCTTGCCCCAGAACGAGCGCCGGGGCAACCAGATCAAGCAGGGTGGCCATAGGGACCCTGTGCTTTTTGGAAACCAGCTTGGCGGCGATCAATCCGCCGATGACGCCGCCGTATATGGCGAGTCCGCCCTCGCGGATATCCAGAATGGCGAGCAGATTGTCGCTGTAGTCGGCGAAGCGGAAGAACACGTAGTACAGCCGCGCGCACACAATGCCCAGCGGAATGGCATAGAGCAGGAAATCCAGCACGAGATCACGGGGCAGGCCGAGGCGGCGAGACTCCCGGGAGCACAAAAAGAAACCAATGACGATGGCCGAAACGATCAGGATCGCGTACCAACTGATGCCAAAGAGCGTGGTTCGTTCGATCATGGGTCTGCTGAGCATAAGGAACCTCCATATCCATCGGGGAAATTTTCCCTTATTCTGGTTAAGTATAGCGCGCGGTTATTCGCCTGTCAAGCAAAGCAGAGCGCAAACCAAATCGGGCAGGAAAAGTTGCGCGGAAGGCTTGTAGCCGCAAGCACAAAATGATATAATAGAAAAAACGTAAGATGTGCCCGTTTGGGCAAACCTGAAGGAGGATACATCGCATGTCGAAGGTCCACGTCATAGATCATCCGCTGGTTCAGCACAAGGTATCCCTCATGAGGGACAAGGAAACCGGTCCCAAGGAGTTCCGTGAGTTGCTCGATGAGATTTCCATGCTCATGGCCTACGAGGTTACCCGGGATTTGCCGCTGAAAACCGTTGAAATTGAAACCCCCATTTGCCGCGCGCAGACGAAGGTCATCGCGGGCAAAAAGCTGGCAATCGTACCGATTCTTCGCGCCGGTCTGGGTATGGTGGATGGCATCATGAGCCTCGTTCCCGCGGCGAAGGTGGGCCATATCGGCCTGTATCGCGATCCCAACACGCTTGAGCCGGTTGAGTACTACTGCAAGTTGCCCGCTGACGCGGAGGAGCGCGAGATCCTGCTCGTGGACCCGATGCTCGCTACCGGCGGTTCGGCTTCTGCGGCCATCGGTTTCCTCAAGAAGCGCGGCTGCCGCAACATCAAGCTGGTCAACCTCATCGCAGCGCCGGAAGGCGTCGCACGCGTGCAGGAGGATCATCCGGATGTGGATATCTATGTCGCCGCGATGGACGAAAAGCTCAACGACCATGGCTATATCATCCCGGGTCTGGGTGATGCGGGCGACCGTCTCTTCGGAACCAAGTAATTGCATAGCAAGCCGGCGTCGAAGGATGCCGGCTTTTTCTGACTCTCAATAAAAGCGCTCCTTCAGGAGCGCTTTACTTTACTCGATGCGCAGCATCCGATAGCCAATACCAATATGCGTCTGAATGTATTGGGGGGAACCGGGGGCGCTTTCCAGCTTTTTGCGCAGCGTTGCCATGAACACGCGCAGGGATACGACGTCGTTTTCCCAGCTGCTTCCCCAGATGCTCTGGGTGATGAACTTGTGCGTGAGCACCTTGCCGATGTTGCGCGCCAGCAGACAGAGCAGCTTGTACTCGATGGGCGTCAGATGGAGTTCCTCATCGCCCAGGTATGCGCAACCGGAAGCAAAGTCGATGCGCAGCTTGCCGTTGACAAAGATGGCTTGTTGCGGGTTGCTGCTGAGCATGAGCGCCAGGCGTCTTTGCGTGACGCGCAGACGTGCCAGCAGCTCATCGACGGAAAAGGGCTTTGTCAGGTAGTCGTCCGCTCCGGCGTCCAGCGCGTCGATTTTATCGGAATCCTCGCTCCGTGCGCTGATGACGATGATCGGTACGTTTGACCAGCCCCGAATGCGGCGGATGACCTCGATGCCGTCGATATCCGGCAGGCCCAGATCCAGCAGCACGATATCCGGGTTGTGGGAAGCGGTTTCCATCACGGCTTGCTCGCCTGTGGAGGCCGTGATAAACCGATAGTCGTTTGCCTTGAGCGTGGTGGTAATCAGGTTGCGCACAGAGGTGTCGTCCTCGACGACGAGAAGGGTGAATTTACTCATGCAGGGTGACCTCCCCCAATGGAAGTGTAAAGACAAATACGGCGCCATGCGGTTGCCGGTCCTCGACGCGAATGGTGCCGCCGTGGGCCTCGACGATGGCTTTGCACAGGTACAAGCCCAGGCCTAGGCTGCGGCGGTTGTCGGCAATCTTGCTGGAACCGCTGTAAAACTTGTCAAAGATTTTCGCCTTGTCGCCGTCCGGAATCCCGGGGCCGGTATCTGTAATGCGGATCTGCGCCATATCGCCCTCGCGCTTCGTCGCAATTTCGATGCTGGACCCGGGAGGTGTATACTTGACGGCGTTGTCCACAATATTGGCGATCACCTGAACCATGAGCCGGGCATCGGCACGAACCAGCAACAGGTCGTCGCTGCTGACCGTGGTCAGCGTATGTTGCGATGCGTTGCGCCTGATGTGGCGAAGCGCTTCTTCGACGATGTCGCTGAGCAATTCCGTGGAGGTGCGCAGCGTCATGCGCCCTTCTTCAATGCGCGTGGCGGAGAGCAGGTTTTCCACAAGGCTGATGAGCCACATGGCGTCGTCATGAATGTCCGACAGAAGCTGCCTGCGCGTCGCCTCATCCAGATTGTTTTCGTTGCTCATCAGATTGCTGGCGTTGCCGGAGATGGTGGTCAGCGGTGTGCGAAGGTCATGCGAGATCGTGCGAAGCAGATTGGCGCGCAGCTGCTCGCTTTCCGCCCAGACAGCGGCGGCTTCCTTTTCCCGCGCATTCTTTTCGTTTTCAAGCGCAAGGGCGCATTCTCCGAGAATAGAGAGAAGAATGCTGTGTTCAAAGGCATCGAGCGGATTGTCCTGTGCCTGAATGCCGACCACGCCATAGACCCGTTCGCTCACCCGCAACGCCAGATAGAGATAACGGGCGTCGCTGAGCGTATCGGTGGTGGCCCCGGCTGCGTGATTGTTTTTGAACACCCACTCAGCCGTGGGCAATTCACGGGGAAGATCGAACTGCGCTTGTGTGCTCGAGGGGAAGAATTGCGGGGCGGAGAGCACACCGTCCGCTGCGCTGAACACGACGATGTTGCGCCCGAGCAGTTTGACGATCTGTTCGGCCGCGGCGTTCATGATCTCATCCTTGCCGCTGACCCGTGAGAGCATCTGATTGGTGTCAAACAGGATCTTGGTTCGGTAGGCGATCTTGGCGGATTGGCCCGCCTGCCGCTTATAGCGAATGGCAAATGTGCCGGTGACGTACGCGGTGAGGAACATGACCACGAATGTGATGGGATATCCGGTCTCATACGCGCTCAGCGAGAAACGGGGATTGGTGAACAGATAGTTGAAGATTATGACGCTGGCGACGGAGGAGACGAGGCTGTACATCCAATGCGACGTGGCAATGGATGTGAGCACGACACCCAGAATGTAAATCATGACCAGGTTGGCGTTTGTGAACCCGAGATGATCAAACAGGCTACACAACAGCGTGGCCAGCAAGAGAATGGCGAGGCTGATGGAGGCATCCTTGAACAGGTTGTTCAATCGATGCGTGTGTGCGCGGCGCGGCCGATAGGCGGTGTCGGCACTTCGATCCGGAATGATATGAATGTCGATTTCGGGAATGTAATTGAGCAGCTGTTCGGTAAGCGTGGGCTTTCCCAACAGATGATGCCGGGTAATCACGCTGCGGCCCAGAACGATCCGGGTAACGCCGGACAAGCGGGCGAATTCCGCAATCTGGTAGGCGACATCCTCGCCGTAAACCGTCTCGATATTGGCGCCGAGCTGCTTGGCCAGCCGCAGGTTTTCCCGAAGCCGCAGTTTGTTTTCCTCCGAAGCGACGGAGAAGTCCGGCGTTTCTACGAAAAGCGCGGTAAACTGGCTGTTGAACGCCTGCGCCATGCGCGCCGAAGTGCGGATGATCTTTGCGTTGGAGGGCGCGGAGGACAGGCAGGCGAGGATATGCTCGTCTGTGTGATAGCTGTTGCGCTGCAAGGGGCGGCTTGAAAGGCGGGACACGCGGTCGGCGCAACGCCGCAATGCGGTTTCCCGCAGCGCCGTCAGCTGTGCGGAGGTGATGGGCATATCGGGCGTGCGCAAGCGCTCGAGCAGCTCCTGAGGCTCGATGTCGATCAGCTCGACCTGATTGGCTCCATCGAACACGGAATCCGGGATGCGATCGGCCGTTTCGGTTCCCGTGATGGAGGATACGGTGTCGTGCAGGCTTTCAATATTGGCCACATTGACGGTGGTGTACACGTCAATACCGGCTTTGAGCAATTCCTCAACATCCTGATACCGGCGGCGGTGACGGCAGCCCTGCGCATTGGTGTGGGCGAGTTCGTCAACGAGTATCAGCACCGGTTTTCTGAGGAGGGCGCGATCCAAATCGAATTCTTCGGCCCCGCGCATGTGCAAAACGGGCAGGCATTCCAAGCCTTGGGCGAGCGCTCGCGTTTGCGCGGATGCGTGCGGGGCGATGTAGCCCACCACCACATCGACGCCCTGGGCTTTAGCCGCCTGAGCGGCATGAAGCATGGCCTGTGTTTTGCCGATGTTTTCCGCATAGCTGAAGAAGATTTTGAGTTGTCCGGTCTCTCGCTGCATGCATATCCCTCCCGTGGTTTCCATTGTAACACAGCAGCGATGTTTTTTCTACCGGATGATGCGCGGGAGAATGGCGTTCAATGGGGGAATCCGTTCGCCGCGTGAAGGAAGGCATCGAATTTCTTCAGGATGGATCCACTGACGGCAAACAGAATGAGTGCGGCGGCAACTATGGTCCATTCTTTCATGAAGATCCCTCCTTATTTGTATTGCATTTGTATTGCAATCGAATCAAAGCTTGAAGCATTTTCTCACGGCGCGTTCGTGACCGAGAACCAACATCGAATTCCCCGTGCGCAAAATGGTTTCCGGAGAGATGGTCATGTTCATCTTTCCGTTTTCGCGGATGCCGAGGATGTTGATACCGTGCTTTTTGCGAATATCCAGTTGCAGAACGCTGCGCCCGTTCCACTCCTCCGGAACGTGGATTTCAAAAATCGAGTAGTCGCCATCCAGATCGATGTAGTCGAGAATGTGGTCGCTGGTGCAGCGAATGGCTGTCCAGGCGGCCAACTGCTTTTCGGGATAGACGACTTCGTCAGCGCCGTTTCGCAGCAGGAACTTTTCCTGCGGGCCCTTGGAAGCGCGGGCGATCACCTTTTTGGCGCCCAACTCGCTGAGCAGGGATGCGGTTTCCAGGGAACTCTGAAAATCATCGCCGATGGCTACAATGCATGCGTCGAAATTGGGAATACCCAAAGAGGAAAGAAATTCCTCGTCGGTGCTGTCGCCAATTTGTGCGTTGGTTACGTAGGGCAGCACGGTGTTGATGCAGGTTTCGCTGCGGTCAACGGCCATCACCTGATGGCCCATTTCGTGCAGCTTGAGCGCAATATGACGGCCGAAGCGGCCGATGCCGATGAGCAAAACGGATTTCATCCAAACAACCTCCTTAGCCAACGGTCAGTTTTTCTTCGGGGAGCCGGGCTGTTGTGCAGGGATTACCGGAGAGTGCGGCAAAGATCAGCGTCAAGCCGCCCACACGCGCGAGATACATGAGCAGAATCAGAATGCCGCGGGAAAACAGGCTCAAATCCGGCGTAATGCCGACGGTCAGACCGACGGTGCCGACTGCGGACGCCGTTTCGTAAAGACAATCCAGCAGGGGAAGCGACTCCACGCGGCTGATGATAAACCCGCCTGCCAGGAAGAGGGTCAGGTAGAGGGTGAGGATGGTTGCCGCGTTGCGCACCGTATCCTCGGAGACCCTGCGGCCAAAGAAATGCGTGTGCTTTTTGCGCAGGAAGACGGAGGTTGCGGTGGAGAGCATGACGGCCAGCGTTGTGGTTTTCATACCGCCTGCCGTGGAACCCGGAGAACCGCCGGTGAGCATCAAGAGAATCATGATGGCCAGGCCGGTTTCGCTGATGCTCGTCAGATTGGCCGTGTTGAATCCCGCCGTACGCGGCGTAACGGACTGGAAGAGGGAGAGACAGATGCGCGTATGCAGGGGGGCGTCGGAGAATTCAAAGAAGAAGAAATACAGCGCGGGCAACGTGATGAGCAGGAGCGTGGTCAGCAACACGACCTTGCTGTGCATGCGATAGCGGTGAAACCGGAATTTGTTGCTGCCGATATCTTCCCAAACGGTGAAGCCGATGCCGCCGATGACGATCAGGGACATGATGACGGCGTTGATCACGGGCTGGCTGGCGTAATAGGTCAGCGAGGAATACGGCGACCGCGTGCCCATCAGATCAAAACCAGCGTTGCAGAAGGCCGAGACCGAATGAAAAACGCTGCACCAGATGCCCTGAAGCAAGCCCATTTCACTGCAGAAAACCGGCGCCATGAAAAGGGCGCCCAGCAGTTCGAAGAGAAGGGTCATACGGATGATGAAGCCGGTGAGCCGCACGATTCCGCCAACCTTTGGCGCGGAAATGGCTTCCTGCATGGTGCTTCGTTCCTTGAGGCCGATTCTGCGCCCGGAAATGGTCCAGATGGCGACGGCCAACGTGACGACACCCATGCCGCCAATTTGAATCAGAGACAAAATGACGGCCTGACCGAATCCGGACCAGTACGTCGCCGTGTCGCGCACAACCAACCCCGTCACACAGACGGCAGAGGTCGATGTGAACAGCGCATCGGCAAATGTGGCGCCCTGGCCATCCTGCGTGGAAATGGGGAGCGTCAACATCAACGCGCCCAGCAAAATGGTGACGGCAAAGCCGAGAATGATGATTTGTGAAGATGTCAAATGTCGATTCAGTATACCCATGTATATCCCTCAATCCTTCTTTGGTCAATTTTATTATCGCATAAGGCCCATAAGCCCGGTGTAAATGTCATGAATCCGGCATGAAGATTGCATGAAGATTGCATGAAGATTGCATGAAGATCCATTTGCCTTATGTCGGGTGGCCTTGTACGATGCCAGGCCTGTAGATTGAACATGTGATTTAGACGGTAAATGCATGAAATCTATCACACTTTGAAGCGGGCCCACCGCATCTTGACAGCCGGAAGAAAAAACCGCCGGATAAACCGGCGATATACGCAACCAACACGTGGGAGTATTCCGTTGCAAAACGTGTGAGCGAAGCTTGTTGTTCACGCGACGGCTTTTGCCATGATTTGCTGGGAGGAAAAGCTGGAGTCAGTGGCTCTCCTTGTATTCGATCAAGGCCTTCGCCAGCTGATCCGGGCAGGACGTGCCGCTGCGGCATTGAATGCCCTTCAGGCGCTTGATTACCTCGTCGACGGGCATACCGATGACCAGTCTGGCCAGGCCCTGGGTGTTGCCGGTGCATCCGCCGGTGAAACTGCACTGGGTCAAAACGCCGTTTTCTACTTCAAAGTCGATCGAACGGCTGCAAACACCATGTGTTTTGTATGTGGACATGTGGGGATACCTCCTGTTTGCCTTGCGGTAAATGAATCCAGCGCAAAGGCGGGCATTGCCGCATTGCGCTATACGAAATATATTCAATTCGACAGTTTCTTTCGATTTCCTGCTTACGTGACCGATCATGAGCCTGCAACATACGATGAACAGGAAAGGCTGGCGGAAAGGGTGTGCGGGAGATGGGCGAACGAATCGTCGTTTCCGGGGGAGAAGCGCTGCGGGAATTGTGTCTGCCGCAAGCGCAGGCGGGACGCCGGATTGCGCTTGAAGGAGCGGGCGCGCTGTGCGCAGCAGGGAACGCACTGTATGTAGCGAGCCGTTGGGGCGATACGATTTGGAGGTTCGATGCTAAGAAGCTCATTCCAACGGGACTGTTCGCGGGAGGTCCGGGCGTTTGCCGGATGCTCACTTCCCCTTCCGGAAACCGGCTGTATGCGCTGTGCGCAGAGGCGGACAGCGTATTGATGCTCGATGCGCAATCCGGAGCGCCGCTGATGATCAATCGGGTGGGCGTCGGCCCGTGTGCGATGGCGATGGACGAATCCGGACAAATGATCGCCGTGGCGGGGGGCGGTGATGGCGAGATTGCGTTGATTGAAACGGATACGCTGCGGGTTGTTCGCCGCTTGCAAACAGAGGGGATGACATTGAGCACCGCGCTGCTGCACGGCGGAATCTATGCGCTCAGCCTCAACGAAGCGATGAATACCACGTTGACGGCTGTTCTGCCTTCCGGGGCGCGCAGGACATTGAGGCTCCAGGGGATGCCGGGCGCACTTGAGGCGATCGACGGGCAGCTTGTCGCCGCTACGCATGAACAGCTTTCCATGATTGCTTCGGATGGCTCCAAGGTTTTGGCTTCCTGCGACGTATCGGGGCGTGCGGGCAAGATCTGGCATAGCGGCATGGGGTGGATGATTCTGGATACATGGAGTGAATCCCTGTACCTGCGGGGAAGAGGGACGGGATGTTGGCGTTTATTGACCGAACAGGTGTCGGATGCCGTGAGGATGCCCTGATGGATGGAATACATATCTCGGATGC
>CALVTV010000266.1 GCA_944363005.1 uncultured Clostridia bacterium
AGGCCTGTCGCAGCGTAAACCTGCGGCAGGCCTTGTTTTAATCTCTGATGTCGATCGACTCGGTTCCCATCCCGATTTGCTTCCGAGTTCAGGTTCTGCTCCCTCTGCAGGACTATGCTTTTTGCGTACAAAGGCGCCACCGCAAGCGTTACGCCTCACCATTTCATGCGCTGTATGTCGGATATTCTTTGTACAAGACCTGCATGCTTCCATCTGCTTCACCGGCAGAAAAACCCATTGCTCTCCCCCTGAGAGATACTGGGTAAGGAGATTGACATAACAAAAAGGGCACTTCCGCAATCCGAAAGTACCCTTGAATTTCCGGAGCCCACCATCTTTGGGGCCCCTATGAGGCAATATCCGTTTCATAACCACCGTCTTTTAAATATTACGGTGGGTTTTCTCGTGCAGAGCGTCCTTTTCTCGACTCAATACCGGCTGCGCACGCGCACCGGCTGAAGTACATTCAGTCGAATCAGCAATTCGAGGACCTTCCATTGAATCCACGCTTTCATGGCAAATTCCTTTCTGCCCGCACGAGGCGGGCGTTCGAGGGGGGAGATCAAAGCCCGTCGCTTTGATGATGCCACTGTACCATATTCCAGCGCGAAGCGCAATGTGAAAGCGCCAAAAACCGCATTTCAGGCGCTTAAATGTCACTCACAGCAACGAGCGGACGTACTCGGCAATCGCCTCATCCTTGCAGTTGGCGAAGAAAAGCGCCTTAAACTGCTCCCCCGCGACGGCACCGCGCACCAATTGCGGATCGATCCCCGCCAGGCACTCGGTCAGCGGACGCAGCGTATGCGCACGCACCGCGTCGAGAATTTTCTTGTTGCGCTGCTCAGGAACGACGCGCTCCTTCGGATAGCCCTGGCCATGGCCAAAACCAAACAGTTTTTCAAAGATGTAGGTCAGGTTCAGCTCGCCACCCCAGCCAAAGCCCTTGGCAAAGGGAATCGCCACGGCATTGCCGTCATTCACATGCGCAAAGGTATACGCATCCACCGGGTCTTCCACATGGCCGCAGATCACGCCGGGGAAGCTGTTCATCGCGAGCATGGCGCCCTCGCCGGTGCCGCAGCCGGTCACGACGTAATCCGCCGCGCCGCTGTTGAGCAAAATCGCGCCCAGTATGCCGCACTGCACGTAGGTCAGCTGAGCCTCATCTTCCGCCGTATACATGCCGTAATTGTCCACCTGATGGCCCATGGGTTCCACGACACTGCGCAGGCTCTCAAAAATAAGCGCATTCTTGGCTGCCTGACTGTTCTCGTTAATCAGCGCAATTCTCATCGTTTTCTTCCTCCCAATTGTATGATGATACAACAGGCATCGCCTGTCTGTTCATTCAAGCCCCAATTCCTGCGGCAAAAAGCGCGGGCAGACATTCTCGGAAGAGGTAATGACCGACGCGGCCAACGCCGAGCCGATCGCCGCGGCCTGCGATAGATCCTTGCCATATGTCAAGCCGATGGCCACACCCGCGCAGAATGCATCCCCCGCGCCCGTTGTGTCCTTGACATGCACATCGCGCGCCGGGCAGACGCCCTTGAGGCCCTGGTTGTCGGCATAGACCGAGCCGTCCGCGCCAAGGGTCACGACCATCGAGCGAATGTTGGCGCGCATGAGCTTCTCGCTGAGGAGGTCGCACAGTTCTTCCGGCGTTTCGCCTTCAAATCCGTCCGCAAAGAACATGCCCGCTTCCTGGCGGTTGCAGATGAAGCAGTCGAACTTCTGCAGGAAATCGCGCCGCTTGGCCGCGATGCTCATGTTGGAAACGAGGGCAATCAGCCGGGTATGATGACGCTGCGCCAGCTCGATCACTTTTTTGACGATTTCCTTGTCCAGATCGACCTCCAACACGGCGGAATCCGCGGAGGCGAAGATCTCATCGCCCTTTTCTTCAAGCAGCCCCACCAGCGGCAGCATGTCCGGCCGCTTGGAGATCGAACCGGCTACATCGCCGTTGTTGTCAAAAACGGCCAGCCAGGTGCCCATGCCGTCCGGGCACGTCAGCACATAATCGACATTGACCTTGTGGTTGCGCAGTTTCTGCACGACAGCCGCGCCCATCGGCGTATCGTCCACGATACCCACATACGTCGGCCGCAGTTCCACGTTGGCGATATCCTCCACCACGTTGCGCGCCACGCCGCCATGCACATACTCGATGCGGCCGACATTGCGGCCATCCGGGATGTACATGTCCTTGGGAAATCCCTTGATGTCCACAAATGCGGCGCCGATGACCACTATGCCCATATATCAAACTCCCTTTGTGCGATGATCACCTTGATTATATGAAAAATTCCCGTATCTGTCAAACCCCGCGCAGGAATTTAAACCGGAAAAGCCGAATTCATAGCCATACGCCTACTTCACCCCTGTACGGAAGGAGACACCCATGAAACTGGAGATCGAGCTCGATATTCCTTACGCCGCCGCAGGCGCCATACCCCCTCAACAGTCTGCCCGGTTGACCTGCTATCTTTTGCCAGAGACCGACCGCATTCCTGACCAGCGCGAAAAGCCGCTTGTGCTCGTCTGCCCGGGCGGCGGATACGCCTACCGCTCCGAGCGCGAGGCCGAACCCATCGCCATGCAATTCCTGGCCGCCGGCATGCACGCCGCCATTTTGCATTACTCCGTGGCCCCGAACCGCTACCCCACCGCCGCGCTGGAGCTGGCCTATGCCGTGCAGCATATCCGCCGCAACGCGCAGGCCCTTCACGTGAGCCACGTATTCATCATCGGCTTTTCCGCAGGCGGGCACCTGTGCGCTACGCTCGGCACGCTCTGGAAGGACCCGATATTCGCTGCCGCGCTGGGGGACGATTTTCTCTGGAAACCCGACGCGCAGCTGCTTTGTTATCCGGTCATCACCCTGGGCGAATTTGCGCACGCGGGCAGCCGCGAATGCCTGCTCGGGCCCAACGCCCCACAGGCGCTCATCGATGCGCTCTCCCTGGAAACGCGCGTGGACGCGGATACCGTGCCCACCTTCCTTTGGCACACGGTCACGGATGCCTCCGTGCCGGTGGAAAACGCGCTGTTCTACGCCACGGCCCTGCGACGCGCCAACGTACCCTTTGAACTGCACCTCTACGAGCGCGGCGTACACGGTCTGTCCCTGTGCAACGCGACGACGGCCACCGGCCCCCAACATATCGAGCCGGACGCCGCCTCCTGGCTTGACCACGCACTGCGTTTCCTCGCGCGCCGCTTGCGGGCAGTGCCCGCACCCGCTTCCGCTTCCGAAACGCGTTCCCGTTGATTAAACTCCTGCTCGCCGCAAGGAGCTTTTTACTCCTCTTGCCCTGCAAGTGGGCAGTGCCCGCACCCGCTTCCGAAACTCTTTCCCGTTGATTAAACTCCCCGCTCGCCGCAAGAAGGCTTTTTACTTCCTCCAGACCACGCAAAAGCCACTCTTCAATAGTCCCTCCCCTTCTCAGCCTTCCCCGCGAAGCGAACATGGGGTCAAGGGGCGAAGTCCCTTGGCGGGTTTGGGCGGCAGCCCAACGTAACCCCCAAAGCCACTCTTCAATAGCCCCTCCCCTTCCCTGCCATCCCCCCGAAGCGAGCATGGGGTCAAGGGGCGAAGTCCCTTGGCGGGTTTGGACGGCAGCCCACCGTAACCCAAAAGCGGCAGAGAACCGAAGTCTCTGCCGCTTGTTTGTGTTTTAAATGGACTCGTGGAATGTGCGCTTGATGACCTCCAACTGCTGCTCGCGCGAGAGGCGGTTGAAGTTCACCGCATAGCCCGAAACGCGGATGGTCAGCGTCGGATACTGCTCCGGATGCTCCATGGCGTCGATGAGCACATCCCGGCTGAGAATGTTGACGTTCAGGTGATGCGCGCTCTTGGCAAAGTAACCATCGAGGATGCCGACCAGGTTGACGATGCGCTGCGCTTCGTCGCGCCCAAGCGCCGCCGGCACGATGGAGAACGTATTGGAAATGCCATCCTGGCAGACGTTGCGGTACGGAATCTTGGCCACGGAGTTGAGCGAGGCCAGCGCACCGCGGATGTCGCGCCCGTGCATGGGGTTGGCGCCGGGGGCAAGCGGCTCACCGAGCTTGCGGCCGTCCGGCGTGGAGCCGGTCTTCTTGCCGTACATGACGTTGCTTGTGATCGTCAGCGCGGAGAGCGTATGGATGCTGTTGCGGTAAAGCGCATGCTTTTTGAGCTCGGCCGAGAAGTAGCTGACCAGCTCCACCGCGATGTCGTCCACCAGGTCGTTGTCGTTGCCGTACTTGGGGAAGTCGCCCTCCGTGCGGAAATCCACGGCGATGCCCGCCTCATTGCGCACCGGATAGACCTTGGCGAACTTGATGGCCGAGAGCGAATCCGCCGCTACAGACAATCCCGCCACGCCGAAGGCCGTCAGGCGCTCTACCTGCGTGTCGTGCAGGGCCATCTGGCTGGCCTCGTAGGCGTACTTGTCGTGCATATAGTGGATGATATTGATGGCATCCACGTACAGCTGCGCCACGTAGCTGAGCACCTTCTTGTAATTGGCCAGCACGGTCGGATAATCCAGGCATTCGTCCTGAATCGGCTGGATGTCCGGGATCACCTGCACACCTTTGAGCTCGTCCACGCCGCCGTTGATCGCGTACAGCAGGCTCTTGGCCAGGTTGGCGCGTGCGCCGAAGAACTGCATCTGCTTGCCGATGGTCATCGCCGAGACGCAGCAGGCAATACCGTAATCGTCGCCGTAGATCGGGCGCATGATGTCGTCGTTTTCGTACTGAATGGAGTCCGTGTGAATGCTCATCTTCGCGCAGTAGCGCTTGAAGTTCTCCGGCAAATCGCGGCTCCAGAGCACGGTCAGGTTCGGTTCCGGCGCGGTGCCCAGGTTCTTGAGGCAGTGCAGGAAGCGGAACGAGTTGCGGGTAACGAGCGTCCGCCCGTCCACGCCCATGCCGCCAATCGACTCGGTCACCCAGGTCGGGTCACCGCCGAAGAGTTCGTTGTACTCCGGCGTGCGCAGGTGGCGCACCAGGCGCAGTTTAATGACAAACTGGTCGATCAGTTCCTGCGCGCCCTGCTCATCAAGCAGCCCGCGGTCCAGATCGCGCTGAATGTAGATATCCAGGAACGTGGAGGTGCGGCCCAGCGACGTCGCCGCGCCGTTGTTCTCCTTGATGCCCGCCAGGTACGCCATGTACAGCGCCTGCACGGCCTCGCGCGCGTTGGCCGCCGGCCGGGAGATATCCACGCCGTAGCTCTGCGCCATCTTCTTCATCTTGCCCAGCGCGCGGATCTGCTCGCTGACCTCCTCGCGCAGGCGGATGAGCTCGTCGGTCATCGGTCCATCCAGCCGCTCAAGGTCCTCTTTCTTGGCCTCGATCAGGTAATCCACGCCGTAGAGCGGCACGCGACGGTAGTCGCCAATGATGCGCCCGCGGCCATAGGCGTCCGGCAGGCCCGTGAGCAATCCGGCACTGCGCGCCGCGCGCACCCGCTTGGGATAGGCGTCGAACACGCCGTCGTTGTGCGTCTTGCGGTATTCGGAGAAATGGCGCTTGATCTCCGGGTTGAGCGTATAGCCATACTGTTCGAGCGAACCCAGCGCCATGCGCATGCCGCCGTACAGGTTGACGATGCGCTTGAGCGGCGCGTCCGTCTGCAGGCCGACGATCACCTCGTTGTCCCGGTCGATGTAGCCGGGCTTGAAGTTGTCAATGCCAGAGATCACGTCCGTCTCCACGTCGATGATGCCCTTTTGCACCTCTTCCACGATCAGCGCGCGGCATTTTTCCCAGACGCGGCTCGTCTTTTCGCTGATGCCCGCCAGGAAGCTGTCGTCCCCCTCATAGGGCGTATAGTTCTTCTGAATAAAATTGCGCACATTCACCAGGTGGCGCCATTCGCCGCTGCGAAAACCCTCCCATGCGGGATTACCAGCCAAATCCATCATCAATCGTTCTCTCCTTTCAACCACTTGTCCAACTGCCGCTGACAGGCTTCCCTGCGCGCTTCGCTGAGCGCAGGCACGCCGGAAAGCGGATAACGCAAGCCCATCGTGCTGTATTTTTGAACGCCCAGCAGGTGATACCCCAACAGTTCCACGCGATCGACGCGCGGCAGCGTTTCAACATAGTCCGCCAGCGCACGCAAATGCGCTTCCCCATCCGTGAGCCCTGGCACGACCACGTGCCGCACCCAAACCCGGGTCTGAGCCTGGCGCAGCGCCTCCACAAAGCGCAGGGTTTCCGCCATCGGCCTGCCGGTGATCTGCGCATACCCTTGCGGGGTGACGTGTTTGACGTCGTAGAGCACCAGATCCGTATAGCGCAGGATCTCATCATATTCGCCCAGCCCTACGCCAGCCGTATCCAGGCAGGTGTGAATCCCGGCAGCTTTACAAAGGCGCAGGGATTCCAGCAGAAATTCCGGCTGCATCAGCGGTTCCCCGCCCGAAAACGTGACCCCGCCCCCGCTGCTCGCGTAATACGTTTTGTAGCGGGAGAGCATGCTGACCAGCGCCTGCGGCGTCATGCGCTCGCCGCCCTCGCAGGCCCAGGTATCCGGATTGTGGCAGTATGCGCACCGCAGGGCGCATCCCTGCATGAACACCACGCCGCGTATGCCCGGACCATCCACCAGGCCCATGCTCTCAAACGAGTGAATTCTTCCTTCGATGGCGCGAACACTCCCCTCTTGCCCGAAACGACAAAAAAACCGACAGTCCGGGCTTCTTCGCCCAGACGGTCGGCATATACGCGATCATACTTCATGTGGTCAATCCCACGATCCGTCAGTCATATGATGCTTTGCCATTATATCAGGATCATTTTTCCTTGTCAAGTCCTCTGAATGGAGCATGACCCATGCTGCTCGTCATTTATTTATTCTATATCAAGCCCCAAGTATTTGGACTTCAAAAAGTTATATAAAAGTCATTGATTTCAGAAAATCCAACCTCACATTTACAAATTTTAAAAATTATATATAAACCGATTGACATAATATTAACGTAGCGCTATAATATGGGGCGCATAAAGGCACCGGGAGGACAACCGTCCTCCCCGACACAGTCTGTAAATCAGACAGGAAGGGGTATCTGTTATGAAGAAACTGTTGAGCATTCTCCTGGCCGTGGCCATGCTGCTCACCAGCGCGGCCGC
>CALVTV010000267.1 GCA_944363005.1 uncultured Clostridia bacterium
AGACCTGGCGCGACGCGGACACGCGCTACCCCTGGCCCGACGGTGTGGGCACGCGCAACTTCTGGGCAGCGGTCTAATACGGTATTTCCAAATATGAACACGCGCATGGGTGTGCCGTTCTCGCACCTCCATGCGCGTTCACATTTGGTCACTTGCCTACGCAGAAATTCGCGAACACTTTCGCGATGATTTCCTCGCTCATCGTCTCGCCCGTGATCTCGCCGAGCGCATGCAGCGCGGCGGCCAGATCGACCGGACAGATATCCAGCGGCATCTGCGCGTCGATGGCGCCCATGGCATCGGTCAGCGAAGCGCAGGCCCTGGCGGCGGCCTCCGCGTGGCGCGCCTGCGAGAGCGCGGCGCTCTCCTCCCCCGCCTCGGGCGCAAAGGAGACGATCAGCGCGCGCAGTTCGTCAAGCCCTTCGCCCTCCGGCGCGCAGACGGTCAGCCGCGGCACACCGGGGAAATCGCGCTCGAGCGCTGTCTCGTCGATCGCGGCGGGCAGGTCACCCTTGGTGATGACGATTGCGTCAGGCGCAAGCGCATCCGCCTGCGGTTCAAACGGCTGGGAGCCATCGAGCACGAGCAGCCGCACATCCGCCTGACGCAGCGCCTGGCGGGCGCGCTCGACCCCGATGCGCTCGACAGCGTCGCCCGTCTCGCGCAGGCCGGCCGTATCCGTAAGACAGACGCGTATGCCGTTGATCTGCACGGACTCGGTCAGCGTGTCGCGCGTGGTGCCGGGAATGTCGGTGACGATGGCGCGCTCCTCGCGCAGCAGCGCGTTGAGCAGGCTGCTCTTGCCCGCGTTCGGTTTGCCCGCCAGCACGACGCGCAACCCCTCGTCCTCGATGCGGCCCACGCGCGTGTCGCTCTGCGCACGGAGCATGTCGCGAATCGCCTCGCAGCGCGCGCGTACCGCCAGCGCCGCCTGGGTCTCCTCGATTTCATCCGGGAAGTCGATCGCCGCGGCCAGCGCCGCCGAAAGCTCCAGAATCTCCGTGCGCGCCTGGCGCACGAACGCGGACACGCCCCCCTCCATCTGGCGCATGGCGCTGCGCATCGCGCGCTCGCTGCCGGAGCGGATCATGCGCATGACGCCTTCGGCCTGCGCCAAATCGATGCGTCCATTCAAAAACGCGCGGCAGGTGAACTCGCCCGGCTTGGCCATGCGCGCCCCCGCCGCAAGCAGCAGATAGAGGATTTTGCGCACGAGCGTGTCGGAGCCGTGGCAATGAATCTCCGCGACATCCTCGCGCGTGTAGCTGTGAGGCGCGCGCATGAGCACGGCCATCGCCTCATCGACGACCGTCTCCCCTTCCATGACATGCCCAAAGGTGAGCACTCTGTTTTCAAGCGGCCGCCCGTTCTTCGCACGAAACACGCGCTCCATCAGCGCAATGCACGCCGGTCCGCTTACGCGGATGATCGCAATGCCGCCCTCTCCGGGTGGGGTTGCCTGCGCGGCGATGGTGTCCTGTTGGGATAGCATGATTCCACTCCTCCCGCCTGTGTGTATGATTGGATTATAGCACATTCTCTTTGCCGTGAAAAGCACGCAATCCATGCCGTTTTTCCTGCCAGAGATTGCCAAATCGTCGAACTTTTTCGACAATGCGCTTGATTTCATCCGGAAATATGAGTACAATAGAGCATGTCCATTTTACAGGTTCAATTGCAAGGAGGTCTTTCAGCCGATGCAGAATGTGCAACGCATTGTCATCGTGGACTTCGGCGCGCAGTACACCCAGCTCATCGCGCGCCGCGTGCGCGAGGCCAAGGTTTTTTGCGAGGTCGTTCCCTACTCCACCCCGCTTTCCGATATCGTCGCCAAAGCCCCCGTGGGCATCATCCTCTCCGGCGGCCCCGCGTCCGTGCTGGATAGCGATGCCCCGCGCATCGATCCGGCCCTCTATGAGCAGGGCATCCCGGTTTTGGGCATCTGCTACGGCATGCAGCTCACCGCGCATACGCTGGGCGGCGTCGTTGAGCGCGCGGCTCAGCGCGAATACGGCCGCGTGCCCGTCCAGTTTGACACCGAAAGCCCGCTCTTCACCGGCATGAAGGCCGAATCCATCATGTGGATGAGCCACACATACCATGTGACCCATGCGCCGGAGGGCTTCACTTCCCTCGCCCACAGCGAGAACTGCGCCTTCTGCGCCACGGGCAACCCGCAAAAGCGCATCTACGCGGTTCAGTTCCACCCGGAGGTCACCCACAGCGAAGAGGGCCAGAAGGTGCTTTCCAACTTCCTGTACAACGTCTGCGGCTGCGTGGGCGACTGGACGATGAGCGCGTTCGTCGACCAGGCCGTCGCCGCCATCCGCGAGCAGGTCGGCCCCGAGGGCCGCGTGATGCTGGGCCTGTCCGGCGGCGTGGATTCCTCCGTGGCGGCCGCGCTGATCTCCCGCGCCATCGGCGAGCGGCTGACCTGTGTGTACGTCGATCACGGCTTCATGCGCAAGAACGAGACGGAATCCGTTCGCGAGGTGTTTACGCATCAGTTCCCGGTCAATCTGGTGATCGTGGACGCGAAAGACCGCTTCCTCGGAAAGCTCGAAGGCGTTTCTGATCCCGAACAAAAGCGCAAGATCATCGGCGGCGAGTTCGTCTACTGCTTTGCCGACGAGGCCAAGAAGCTCACCGGCGTCGAATTCCTGGCGCAGGGCACGATTTACCCGGACGTCATCGAGTCCGGCTCGGTCAAGGGCAGCGCGGTGATCAAGAGCCATCACAACGTCGGCGGCCTGCCCGCGGACGTGCGGGCGAAGTTCACCGGCGGATTGGTGGAGCCGATCCGCATGCTCTTCAAGGACGAGGTGCGCAAGGTCGGCGAGGAGCTGGGTATGCCGCGCGATATGGTCTGGCGCCAGCCGTTCCCCGGCCCGGGCCTGGCGATTCGCATCATGGGCGAGATCACGCGCGACAAGCTGGAAACCGTCCGTGAGAGCGAC
>CALVTV010000268.1 GCA_944363005.1 uncultured Clostridia bacterium
AGGCATGGCGCAGGGTGGGCATCGGCGGAATCTGCTTGCGCACCAGGTAGCGATAGACCGTCGGCGGCGCGCAGAAGGAGGTCACGCCGTATTGGTTGATGACGCTGACCAGCTGCTTGGGGTTGAAATTGTCAAAGTCGTAGACCATCACCGCGCTGCCCACCAGCCACTGGCCGTAGAGCTTGCCCCAGGAGGCCTTGGCCCAGCCCGTCTCCGCAACGGTGAAATGCAGCCCGCCATCCTCGGCCTGCTGCCAGTATTTGGCCGTGATGATGTGCGCGAGCGGATAGGTGAAGTCGTGCATCACGCCCTTGGGGTAGCCGGTCGTGCCGGAGGTGAAGTAGAGCAGCATCGGGTCGTGCGCGTTCGTCTCCCGGCGTTCCAGCGTGTCGGGCGCAGTGGCCGCGGCCCGCGTCAGGTTGCAAAAGCCCTCGATGTCCTGCTGCACGGTGAACAGCCGGCAGGGCAGGCCGGTGCTTTGCCGCGCCTCGCGCAGCCTGTCGGGAAAGCCGTTTTGGGGCGTGCAGATGCAGGCATCGGCGCGCGACTGCTCCAGGCGGTAGGCGATGTCCTCCGCGGTGAGCATGTGCGTCACCGGGATCATCAGCGCGCCGATCTTGTGCAGCGCGATCGCCGTAAACCAGTACTCCACATGGCGCTTGAGCGCGACGATCACGCGGCTGCCCGCGCCAATGCCCGCATCCAGCAGCACATGGGCAACCTGATTGCTCACGCTGCGCAGCTGCGCGAAGGTGACCGTCCGCTCGTGGTTTTCCGTATCCACCCAGACGATCGCGCGCCGGTCGGGTTCCTCCTTCGCCAGCACATCCACCACGTCGTAACCAAAGTTGAAGTTTTCGGGGTAATGCAGGCGAATATCCACCAGGTTGCCCTGCTCATCCAGAACTTCCTCGCAAAATTGCTGATATATGCTCATGTCCTTCATTCCGCTTTCTGGCCGATGGCGCGAAAGCGCGCATAGCGCTTGTTCAGCCTGTCCGGCTCCTGTTTGAGTTGCGCCAGCGTGGAGGCAATCTTCTCCTCCAGCCGGGCATACAGCTCGTTTTCCGTGCCCTCGTCCTCGCTGATGATCTCCTCGATGATGCCGTTTTGCAGCGCGTCCTGCGCGGTGAGCTTCAGGCACTCCGCGGCGCGCTGGGCGAGCTTCGCGTCCTTCCAGAGGATGCTCGCGCAGCCCTCCGGCGAGATGACCGAATAGACCGCCGATTGCAGCATCCAGACCCGGTCGGCCACGGCCAGCGCAAGCGCGCCGCCGCTTCCGCCCTCGCCGATGAGGATGGAGAGAATGGGCGTGTCCAGCGTCATCATTTCCATCAGGTTTTCGGCGATGGCCTGCCCCTGGCCGCGCTCCTCGGCGCCCACGCCGCAGTACGCGCCGGACGTGTCCACCAGGCAGACGATCGGCCGGTGAAACTTGGGCGCCTGCTGCATCAGGCGCAGCGCCTTGCGGTAGCCTTCCGGGTGCGGCGCGCCAAACGTGCGCCTGGCGCGCTCCCGCGAGGTATGCCCCTTTTCCATGGCGATCACCGTGACGGGCATGCCGCGCAATGTGGCCCCTCCGCCGACAATGGCCGGATCGTCCGCATAGCGGCGGTCGCCGTGCAGCTCCATGAAGTCCGGGAACAGGTGCTCCACGAAGTCAAGCCCGGTGCGCCGCTTGTTGCTTCGCGCCTGCTGCACGATTTCATACGCCGATTTGCTCATGATCTTCCTCCTCATGCAGCGCCAGCAGCTTGCCAATGACCGCCTTTTGCTCGCTGCGCGCGACGATGGCGTCCACAAATCCGTGTTCCAGCAGGAATTCGGACTTCTGGAACGTCTTGGGGAGCGCCTTGTGCGTCGTCTGCTCGATGACGCGCGTGCCCGCAAAGCCGATGGTCGCGCCCGGTTCCGCGAGAATGATGTCCCCGCCCATGGCGAAGCTGGCCGTCACGCCGCCGGTCGTCGGGTCCGAGAGCAGCGCGATGTACAGCAGGCCCGCGTCGCTGTGGCGCCTCAGCGCGCCGCAGGTCTTGGCCATCTGCATCAGGGAGATCAGCCCCTCCTGCATGCGCGCGCCGCCGGAGAGCGCACAGCCGACGACCGGCAAGCGCTCGGCAGTCGCCGCCTCAAAGGTGCGGGTGATCTTCTCGCCCACTGCGGCGCCCATGCTGCCCATCATGAAATACGGGTCCATGGCGAACAGATAGCAGGCATGCCCGCCGATCTTTGCCCTGCCGCAGACTACCGCTTCGCGTTCGCCGCTCGCGCTTTGGACGGTGCTCAGCTTGCGCCGGTAATCCGGGAAGCCGAGCGGATCGCTGGAGACGATCTCGGAGAACGCCTCGCAGAACGTGCCCTCGTCGGCCAACAGACCGATGCGGTGGCGCGCCTTCATGCGGAAGTGATAGCCGCAGGCGCAAACGCTGTCCTGCGCCCAGAGCTTGCTCAGCGGGATCGACTTGTGGCAGTTGGGGCAATCCTGCGTCGGCTCGTTTTCATCGGCCATCGCCGGTAATTGATTGCGGCCGCCTTTTTCCAGCTCGTTTTTTGCCCGATAAGGGAATTTTAAAAAAGCCATCTGCTTCTTCCTTCATTATAGTTCGTGTGATCAGCCTCGTATTTTCGCGCGAAGCGATCATCGTCCATCCATGAACGTACAGTCATAATCCCCGCATTGGAACTTGGGATCACTGATCAACTCCAGCTGCTCGGCAATATTCGTCTCCACGCCCTCGATGATCAGCTCACACAGCGCCGCCTTCATCTTGCGCAGCACCTCTTCGCGCGTACTGGCGTAGACCATCAGCTTTCCAACGAGCGAATCGTAAAACGCGGTGACCTCCGTTCCGGAAACGAGCGCGCTATCAAAGCGGACAAACGGCCCGCCCGGCACATGCAACATGCCCACGCGCCCCGGCCTCAGCGCGTTGATCCGGCATTCCATACAGCAGCCATGCAGCGCGATATCCTGTTGCCGCAGCAACAGATTGACGCCCGCCGCCAGCCGGATCTGCCACTTGACCACGTCCACCTTCGTCAGAATCTCGGTGATGCCGTGCTCGACCTGCAAGCGCACGTTCATCTCCATGAACCACAGGTGGCCGGCGCTATCCATCAGAAACTCGAGCGTGCCCACGCCGACATAGCCGATCTTCGCCACAGCGCGGGCGACCTGCTCCATGAGCACCTTGCGCTGATGGCAGCTCACCGCGGGCGAGGGCGTCTCCTCGATCAGCTTCTGGTGATGGCGCTGCACGGAACAGTCCCGCTCGCCCAGGCACAGCACATGCCCGGACTCGTCCGCGAGAATCTGCATCTCGATATGGCGCGCCGGATGAATGAACTTCTCCAAATAAAGCCCGCCGCCGCCCAGCGCCGCGCGCGCTTCCGCCTCCGCCACCGGATACGCCGCCTCCAGCTCACCGGGCGTATGCAGCAGGCGAATGCCGCGGCCACCGCCGCCCTCGCTCGCCTTGAGCATCACCGGATAACCCATCTTCGCGGCGGCCTCCAGCGCTTCCTCCAGGCTGCCAAGCGTCTGCGTGCCGGGGATGACCGTGATGCCCGCGGCCTGCATCTCGCGCTTCATGCTCGTCTTGTCGCTCAGCCGGTCCATCAAACCGGCGTCCGGGCCGATGAACACCAAACTGTTCTGACGGCACAGGCGCGCAAAGTGTGCGTTTTCGGAGAGAAAACCGTAGCCCGGGTGAATCGCCTGCGCGCCGGTGGCCATCGCCGCGGCGATGATCCGGTTTTCGTTGAGGTAGCTCTCGCCCGCCGGCGCAGGCCCGATGCAGACGCTTTCATCCGCCAAATCCACGTGCAGCGCCTGGCTATCCGCCTGGGAATAGACGGCCACCGTCGCGATGCCCATTTCCTTGCAGGCGCGGATGATGCGCACCGCGATTTCGCCGCGGTTGGCGATCAGGATTTTTGAGAACATACTGACTTCTCCATGATGGCGAAGGAAAACTCCGCCGTGATGCACAGCCGGTCGCCGACGTACCCTTCGCCCTTGGCAAAGTAGAACGGCGGCTTGCTGCGCGTGAGCTGGCAACGGGTATGGAACTCGTCGCCCGGAAGCACAGGCGACTTGAAGCGCACCCGGTCAAGCCCGGTATACATCGGCACGCGGCCCTCCATGTTCACGCCATGCAGCAGCACGCACGCCGACTGCGCCAGAATTTCGCAAAGGATCACGCCCGGCACTACCGGCGAACCCGGAAAATGCCCGCGTAAAAACCACTCGTCCCCGCGAATGCGCAGCGTGCCGCAGGCCGTATCCCCGTCCATGCAGGCCGAGTCCAGCAGCAGCATGGTGTCCCGGTGCGGCAGGATGGCTTCCAGTTCTTCGCGCGTCATTGGGCGGCCTCCATCCTGAAGAGCGGGCAGCCAAAGTCCACCAGCTGGCCGTTCTTCACCAGGATTTCGCGGATCACGCCGTCCTGCTCGGCGACGATCTCGTTCATCAGCTTCATCGCCTCCACCAGGCAGAGCACGTCGCCCTTTTTCACGCGATCGCCCACGCGCACATACGGCTCGGCGTTCTCCATCGGCGCGGCGTAAAAGATGCCCACGATCGGCGAGGTCACGGTCACGCCCGATTCCGGGGCGGCCTTCGGCGCGCTCTCGGGCGCGGCTTGCACGCTCGGCGCGGCGGGTGCGGCCCCCGGCGTCCCGGTGCGCTCCAGGCGCACGGTGCCCTTGGCCTCGTTGACCTCCAGACCGGTCAACCCCAGTTCGCACATGAGCTGGGCGTATTTGCGGATATCCACTTCGTTCATGCTTTCACCTTCCTGAAGGCCAGGCACGCATTGTGCCCGCCGAATCCGAGGGAATTGGAGAGCGCAAGCGTCGCCTGCGCGCGCACCGCCTGATGCGGCACGTAGTTGAGGTCGCAGTCCGGGTCCGGCTCACAAAGGTGAATGGTCGGCGGGATGATGCCCTCCTCCAGCGCCTTGAGGCTGGCGATGGCCTCGATGGCCCCGGCCGCGCCGAGCATATGCCCGGTCATCGACTTGGTGGAGCTGATGTACGCGCGGGAAGCCGCCTCGCCCAGCGCCTGCTTGATGGCCTGGGTTTCCAGCCGGTCGTTCATCGGCGTGCCTGTGCCGTGCGCGTTGACGTAGACCACGTCCTCCGGGGTGTAACCGGCTTCCCGCATGGCCTGTTCCATGGCACGCGCGCCGCCCTGCGCATCCGGGCGCGGCGCGGTGATGTGGTAAGCGTCGCACGTGGAACCGTAACCGCAGACCTCGCCGTAAATCGTCGCGCCGCGGCTGACAGCGTGCTCGTATTCCTCCAGCACGAGCGCCGCCGCGCCCTCGCCCATCACAAAACCGGCGCGGCGCTTGTCAAAGGGCAGGGAAGCCGCCTCCGGGTCCTCGGCGCAGGAGAGCGCCTGCATGTTGGAGAAGCCCGCGACGGCCATTTCGCAGATGGCGGCTTCCGCGCCGCCGGTGATGACCGCGTCGGCGTAGCCATGGCGAATGAGGCGCAGGGCCTCGCCGATGGCGTTGGAGCCGGTCGCGCAGGCCGTCACCGCGGGAATCGCGGGCCCCTGGCAGTTATGGCGAATGGCGATCATGCCGGCGGCCATGTTGGGAATCATCATCGGGATGAAGAACGGGGAAACGCGCTTGGGCCCGCGGCTGATGAACTGATTGTGTTCCCTGGTGTGGGTCAGGATGCCGCCGATGCCCGTGCCGAAATACACGGCAAAGCGCTCCGGATTCACCCGGCCTTCAATCCCGCTGTCGGCCACAGCCTGGCTGGCCGCCGCCATGGCATACTGCGCGAACAGGTCGCTGCGCTGTGCCTCCTGGCGGTCCATGTACTGGCGCGGGTCAAAGCCCTCCACCTGCGCGGCCACCTTGGCCTTATACTCCTGCGTGTCAAACCGGGTAATCGGTCCGATGCCATGCCGTCCGGCCTTCATGGCCGTCCAGGCGCTGCTGACATTAAGGCCGATCGGGGTAATCGCGCCCATGCCGGTGACGACCACCCTGTGCAACTGCTGATCCATGCTACTCTCCTTTATCCATCATCCGCGTCCCGGCCGGGCGTGCTTTGTGACGTCCCTGGCCAAACGCAGCCGTATACGCATTTCCATTCTTTGCGGGGATACTTCAGCCCGATTTCCAATTCTGCCCACGGGGCAAATGCCTCGGGCAAGGAGCTCCCTGCTGGGGTTCACAACCTCGCGTGAGCGGGAACGCCGGGAGGGGTCAAAGCCCCGCGCGCCCAAATCATCGAAACGCCGGAAATCGCAAGACCTTCTGCTTGCGACGCGAAGTCACGGCGTTCCGGGCAAGGGGCTCCCCGCCGGGGTTCAGGCATTCCTTTGCAGATTCGCACGAAGCGACGTCAGGGAACGCTTCGCTACCTGACTTCTTTTCCTTTCGGGGATACGCTGGGCTGCCGCCCAGACCTGCCTGGGGATATCATCCCCAGACCCCGTCCCGCTTCGCGCCGGTTTTAAGCCCTTGGGCTCAATTTCGAGTCACATTCCGATGCCGCCGCTCACGCAGAGCACCTCGCCGGTGACATACGCCGCATTCGCCAGGAACACCGCCGCCTGCGCGACCTCCTCCGGCTTGCCCATGCGCCCCAGCGGAACAGCGGCCGCCAGGGTCTGCGCGTCCACGGGCATGGCGCGCGTCATATCCGTTTCGATGAAGCCCGGCGCAATCGCGTTGCAGGTCACATGGCGGGAAGCCAGTTCCCGGGCGACCGTCTTGGTCAGGCCGATCAGTCCGGCCTTGGAGGCCGCGTAATTCGCCTGGCCCGCGTTGCCGATGACGCCCGAAATCGAGCTGATGTTGATGATGCGGCTCTCTTCCTGGCGCATGAGCATCGGGCTGAAGTGGCGGATCATGTTGAACGCGCCCTTGAGGTTCGTATCCATCACGCGGTCGAAGTCCTCTTCCTTCATGCGCATCACCAGGCCGTCGCGCGTGATTCCGGCGTTGTTGACCAGAATCTGAATGCCGCCCCAGTCGGCCTTGACCTGCGCCGCCAGTTCCTTCACCGCCGCAAAGTCGGACACGTCGCAGCGGTACGCCTGCGCGCGCACGCCGTATGCCTCGCGGCAGGTCTGGCAGACGCGCTCCGCCGCCTGCGCATCGCCCGCGTAGACGACGATCACATCCGCGCCCTCCGCGGCCATCGCCTGCGCAATCGCCGCGCCGATTCCCCGCGAACCGCCGGTCACCAACGCCGTTTTTCCCTTCAGCATGCGCCAACCTCCTGTTCGGCGGCCTTGACCCCCGCCATATCCTCCACGTGCAGCGTGCGCACGTTTGCGTCGATGCGCCGGATCATGCCGCTGAGCGTCTCGCCCGGGCCCACTTCCACAAACGTGTCCGCGCCCGCGGCGATCATGTTGCGGACAAGCCGCTCCCAGAGCACCGGTGAGTGAATCTGCCGCGCAAGCAGTCCGGCGACGTCGCCGTCATACGGCTGCGCGGTGCTGTTGGCGTAAAGCGGGATCTGCGGCGCGGCAAAGTTCACCTTCGCGGCGACTTCCCCGAAGGCTGCCGCCGCCTCGCGCATGAAGGGCGAGTGGAAGCCGCTTTGCACCTTGAGCGGCACAGCGCGGCCGCCCGCCTCCTTGACGGCCTGCAGGAAAGCCGCCTTTTCCGCCTGAGCGCCGGCCACGGAGACCTGGCCCGGGCAGTTGAAGTTGACCGGATACACCTGCTCAAACGGCGCGCACAGCGCCTCGACGCGCTCCGCCGGCAGCTTGAGCACCGCCACCATGAACGCGGGATGGTCAAGCGCCGCCTGGCGCATGAGCCGTCCGCGCTCGGTCACCAGGGCAAGCCCGGTCTGCACGTCCGTCACCCCGGCACAGGTCAGCGCCGAGAGTTCGCCCAGCGAGAACCCCGCGGCCATCCCCGGCAGAATGCCTGCCTCGCGCAGCGCCGCTTCCGCGGCCAGCTCCACGGTAAACAGGCAGGGCTGCGTCACCGCCGTATCGGTGAGCTCCTGCTCGCTGCCCTCAAAGCATTGCTTCAGCGTGCCGGGGCGCAGGCGCTCCGCCGCTTCAAACACTTCGCGCGCAGCGGCCGAATGCTCGTACAGATCCCGGCCCATGCCCGCGTGCTGCGCGCCCTGACCCGGGAAGACAAAGGCTATCTGACCCATGCCGCCGCCCCTTTCAGATACGGCTCCGCGCCGTCCATGACGTCCTTGACGATCTCCGCCGCCGGTTGCACCTGGTTCACCATCGCCGCAATCTGCCCCGCCAGGAAGCATCCGTGTTCCGCGTCGCCCTCCTGCACGGCCTTGCGCAGCGCGCCCTGGCCCAGCTTTTCCAGCTCTTCATCCGGCATGCCGCCGTATTCCGCCTGCGTGTAGGCCCGCGCAAACGGCGTGCGCAGGCTGCGCACCGGATGCCCCAGCCGCTTGCCGGTCACCGTCGTGCTCAGGTCGTTCGCTTTGAGGATCTTCTCCTTGTAGGCCGGGTGAATGTTGCATTCCTCTGCGGAGAGGAAGCGCGTGCCCATCTGCACGCCGCACGCGCCCAGCATGAACGCCGCCGCCACGCCGCGCCCGTCCGCAATGCCGCCCGCGGCCAGCACCGGCAGGCTCGTGGCGTCGCAGATCAGCGGCACCAGCACCATCGTCGTCAATTCGCCCACGTGGCCGCCGCTCTCGCCGCCCTCCGCAATCAGCGCGGACGCGCCCAGGCGCTCCATGCGCTTGGCCATCGCCACCGAGGCCACCACCGGGATGACCTTGATGCCCGCGTCCTTCCACATCGCCATGTATTTGCCGGGGTTGCCCGCGCCCGTGGTGACCACGGCCACCTTCTCCTCGGCCGCCACCTGCGCAACTTCGTCGGCATAGGGGCTCATGAGCATGATGTTCACGCCAAAGGGCTTGTTCGTCAGGCTGCGGGCGATGCGAATCTGCTCGCGCACGACCTCTGCGGGGGCGTTGCCCGCCGCCACGATGCCCAGTCCGCCGCCTTCGGACACGGCCGCCGCCAGCTTTCCGTCGGCAATCCAGGCCATGCCGCCCTGAAACAGCGGATACCGGATGCCCAGCATCTCGCAAATCGGACTCACAATCATCGGTTTACTCCGCTTTCTTCTTCTCGATGAACTTGACCAGGTCGCCCACGGTCTCCACCTTTTCGTCCAGCTCGATCTCCATGCCGATCTCGTCTTCCAGCTCCATCAGCACTTCCACCGTGTCCAGGGAATCGATGCCCAGATCGCGGAACTTGCTGTCCATGGTGATCGTCGCCACGTCGCATTCCAGGCGGTTGGCAAGCAGCTTTGCAACGGTATCAAACATCATTTTCGGTTCCTCCTGAATGTCTTTTTAGTAAGCAGTGATTACTTATCGGGTGAAAATTTGAAGTAATCAGTGATTACTGAGTACTTCGCCGCGTATTATATCCGATCGATCCGGGTTTGTCAACCATGATTTTGGCAATTTTTTTGCCGCCAGCGCGCCACCGGATTCTTTCCGCTCCGATTCTCAACAAAAAATTGCGCAAAAGCGCGCACGGCTTTGACAATTTTGCACAAAAAAGGAGCTTCCCGAAGGAAGCTCCTCAGAGGCATCACTTGCCCTGCGCCGCGTTCTCGCCGGCCACACGGCCGAAGACGCAGAAGTCGACGATGGCGTTGCCGCCCAAGCGGTTCGCGCCGTGCAGGTTGCCGGTGATTTCACCCGCGCAGTAGAGGCCCTCGATGATGGAGCCGTCCGCGCGCAGCGCATGCGTATCGGTATCCACGTTCACGCCGCCCATGGTGTGGTGCGCGGCGGGCTTGCGCGGATAAGCGTACCACGGACCGGTCACCAGCTGCTTGGTGAAGGTCACGCGGCCATACGGGTCCTCGGCCTCGCCCGCCACATAGCTGTTGAAGTCGTCCACGGTCTTCTGCAGCACGGCCGGGTCCATGCCCAGCGTTTCCGCCAGCTCCGCCAGGGTTTCGGCCTGCACGTAGCCCGCCAGGTGATTATCCAGGTAGTAGGCCACGGTCTTGTCGCCCAGGGTCTTGCCGGTCGCCGGGGCCGGAACGGCGTCCGCGCTGAACAGCGTGTACATCAGGCCGTCCGGCTGCGCGATGATCGCCAGGGACATCTCGTCGCGGCGGCCATCCTCGCGCACAAAGCGCTCACCGTTCTTGTTGATGTACATGCTCGCGCTGTAGGTCAGCGTGATGTCGGAGGTTGCGCCCGTCACGGGGTTGGCATACGGCAGCAGCTGAATCTGATCCATGTTGATCAGCTCCGCGCCGGCCGCCTGCGCCATGAAGATGCCGTCGCCGGTGACGCCGGGCATGTTGGTGGTGATGACCTTCGCGCTCAGATCCGGCCACTTCTCGCTCTCGCAGTACTGCTGGCGCAGTTCCACGTTGCCCGCGAAGCCGCCGGTCGCCAGGATGACGCCCTTGTTGGCATGCAGGGTGACCTTGTGGCCATCGCGCGCCACGGCTTCCACGCCCACGACCTTGTCGCCATCCATAATCAGGCTCTTGCCCTCGGTGTTCATCAGCGCGGTGAACAGATCGCCGCGGGTCGCCAGGGTGCTTTCAAACGCCTTGAAATAGCCGGTGCCGTTGGGCATCACGGACGTATGCGTGCGCATATACAGGGAGCCGCTGGCGGAGTTGATCACATCGGCAAACTCCATGCCCATGCTCTCGAGCCACTCGAGCGTCGGATACGCGCGCTCGGCGAAGAAGAGCAGATGGCTCAGGGAGCCAACCTTGTCGCCACCGTTCCAGGTCTGCAGCGCGAACCACTCGGCGCTGTCAAACACGTGCTTGTCGGTCTGCTTGTACGCTTCAAACTGCTCGCGCACGGTCGCCTGAACCTGCGCATGCAGCTCGTCAACCGGCTCCTCGGCCAGCGCCTCTTCCACCAGGGAATCCAGGCTGCTGGTGATGTCGGCATAGTCCTGCAGATCGGGGTCCGGGCAGTTGTAAATGCCGCCGGACACGATCGAGTTGCCGCCGAAGAAGCCCATCTTCTCGATCAAAATGACGCTGGCGCCCTGCTCCGTCGCGGAAATCGCCGCGGCCAGGCCCGCTCCGCCGCCGCCGACGATGATGACGTCCGCCGTCAGCTCCTCGTCTTCGGGCACCGTCTTTTCAAGCGGCTCGTTCAGCGCGTCCATATCCGCGCCGGCCTGCTCCAGCGCCGCCTTCGCAGCGCTGAGGATCGCGCGGCTGGAAACCGTCACGCCGCTGACCACATCCACCGCCAGCGACTGGTTTTCCACGATCGCCGCCGGGATTTCGCGCATCGGCCAGTCGATGAGGCCGGGCGTCTCCACATTGCTGACGACCTCAACTTTTTCAATTTTGTCTTCGCTCACGGTGACTTCCACCGTCATCGGTCCATGCATCGCGTTGACCGTGGCGCTATACGTGCCCGCCGTCATCGCGCTCGCGCCGCACGCCACGCTCAGCAACAGCATGACGCTCAGCAGCAGGGCCAGCCATTTGTTACCCATTCTCGTTTCCTCCTTCTCTTCCACCGTTCCCGGTTTCGACAACATTATAGGAGAAAACAGGATTTTCGGCAAATATCCGTTTTGCATGATTGCATGTGTTTGATAATTTTATCTCATGAATTGAGATTCTTTAAACGTTCAGGGAATCCATTCCGTCTTCTGCCCGACCCCAATTTCAATCTGTTCAAAGAGCTGGTCGAGCGCCGGATTCTGGGTGCGGCGGTTTGCGACAAGCACCATCACAAATCCGCGGTGGTCGCCCTCCAGCGGCACAATGTCGATTTCCTGCGATGCCGCATAGCGAAAAGCCTCCGAAACGATGCTCACGGCGCCGTGCTGATACGCCAAGTCCGCCACGTCACCGATCTTATGCCCATACCCGGCGATGCGGGGCTCAAACCCGGCCTCGCGGCACAGGCCCACATGCCTGGCAAAAATGTGCGGCAAGTCCTTGGGATCAAAAAACACGAACGGCGAATCGCGCAGCTGTTCCAGGCGCACGGATGGCATGCCAAAGAGCGGATGCGTCTTGGGAATGAGCACATGCATGGGCGAAATGCACACAAATAGCTTGCGGCAGCCGCTCATATCCTGCGTGCAATTTTCCGGCAAAATGGCGCAGTCGAGTTCTCCGCTGAGCACGCGCTCCTTGATCTCCGGGGCCGCGCCATACACCGGTTCCAGGCGAACCCCGGCGGCCGTCAGCGTCTCCAAAGGGCGCATGGTCGTCTTGCGAAACGTGCGCAGCAGGCCATAGGCGATGTATCCAAGCGTCACATGCGCGCAGCCCTCCCGCTCGGCGCGCTGGACGCGCTGGGCCAACACCTCGATTTGCTGCAAGACGCGCCGGGCTTCCACGAGCATCACCTGCCCAGCCGGCGTCAACTGCACGCTCTTGCGCCCATCGCGGTCGATCAGCGTGCAGCCCAATTCCGTCTCCAGATTCGCAATGGCCCGACTGAGCGCAGGCTGGCTGACAAAGCACGCCGCAGCCGCCTCGGTAAAGCTTCCGGCCTCGGCCACCGCGATGAAATATCTGAGCATACTGAGTGTCATGGGCATTCCCTCCGGATCAACTTTGCACCGTGAGCGTACCACTTCTGCAGGTAATTTGTCAAGCGCGCAGGCAGCGGTGAACGCCAATGGCCCGCACAACCGCACGGCGCAAGCATAAAAAAAAGACCCCATAACTGGGGTCCAGTGGTGGAGGCGCCATCCAGACTCGAACTGGAGAGTGAAGCTTTTGCAGAGCTTTGCCTTACCACTTGGCCATGGCGCCGGATATGGAGCGGTAGACGAGATTCGGACTCGCGACATCCACCTTGGCAAGGTGGCACTCTACCACTGAGCTACTACCGCATATCTGGTGCCTTGGGGCGGAATCGAACCACCGACACGTAGATTTTCAGTCTACTGCTCTACCGACTGAGCTACCAAGGCAAAAAAGTGGCGACGCGGAAGGGGCTCGAACCCTCGACCTCCAGCGTGACAGGCTGGCATTCTAACCGACTGAACTACCGCGCCATATGAAATTGGTGGGAACAACAGGGCTCGAACCTGTGACCCTCTGCTTGTAAGGCAGATGCTCTCCCAGCTGAGCTATGCTCCCGAGCTGGCACGCCGCATCGCTTGATTGTGTCGAGCGCGGCGACGAAATATATAATACACGATCAGGCAGAGTTTGTCAACTGTTTTTTTGAATTTCCTCAAAAACTCATTTGAAGCCGCCCCACGCCACAAAAAAAGCAGCACAATGCGAAGCGCCGGAAGCGTTCTCCCGGCGCTTCGCCATCTGCTGTTGCGTCATGTACGCTCCTTTTCTTTCATAATCGTTGCGCACGCGCGAGCATTTTCCGCTTTTCTTCGATCGACTGCTGAAAAGGTTTGGTTTCGTCCGAATCTTTCGATGTCCTCACAACGTTTCCGGTTCTACTGTTTCGCGTTTTTTCCGATTCTGATCGATGGATAGACGTTTCCCTGTTCAGTCGCTTCGATGGTTCTCTTTGAACGTTCTCGAATGTTGCTGATTCACCTTGACTGTTTCGATCCTTCTTCGGCTCGGGCTTCCCCTTCGGATTTCTCTTCCCCGTTTCAGATCTTCTTTCGGATCGGGCGCTCCTTTTTATTGCCTTGCCGGTTTGCTTCTTCCTTTGGATTGGGTTTCCGCTTCGGATGCCTTTTCTCCTTTGGAATCCTGCTTTCGGCTCGGGTTTCGCCTTTTATCGCCTTTCCCCGTCTTCAATCTTCCTTCTTCGGTTCTTTCCCTTCGGATTGCCTTGCCGACTGCCTTGATTGAAACTACCTTAACGGATTCGAAATTTGATCTTCGTTCAGTCCGTATATATGATGCATTTTCGCTCTGCGCATAGGGTTCAGCCGTCGGTCAATCTTCAAATTCTATCGCCCGATTTCGTTGCGGAACTGCCCTTGATGCATGCGTCGGGAGCCCAGCCCCCAGGTTGCGCGTTGCCATACAAACGTCAGTCGTTGGTTTCGACGTGGACGCCCTCCATGGCTTCCTCTGCAAGCGCCTGCTTTTCAATCTCTTCTTCGGTCATTCCTGCGAGCGCGCCTTCATACACATTCCCTTGCGCTTCATCCTGCGCCTCTAGGCTTGCGTCGTTCGGTTCCGTCGTCGGATTCTCCTCAGGCTCCTGCGAGGGTTGCGGGGTTGCCGTGGTATCTTCTGTCATCGCAACCTCTGGCGTCGCTGTGATCTCCACTTGGGATGGATTGTTTTGTCCACGAAGATATATCAAACCGATCACAACGATGAGCGCCACCACGAGCACGGCTGCGATGACTTTTATCGCCGTCTGCATCGGAATCACTCCTCTCTCTTCTGCCTCCCGCGCAGCCCGTTTTTACGCCCGGCGCGCGGATGCCGCATTCTTTACAGACTCTCGAGTTCGATGAGACCGCATCCGCCGTCCCTGCGGCGGTACACCGTTGCGATCATGCCGGACTCGATGTTGTTGAACATGTAGAAGGTATGCCCCAGCAGGTTCATTTCCAAAATGGCATCTTCCACGCTCATGGGCTTGGCCGCGTAGCGCTTGACGCGCACGACCTTCTCCTCGGCCTCTTCGATTTCCTCCTCCGGCATCTCTGCCGGCGCTACGACAGGTTTTTTGCGAAGATCGCGTCCCAGGCGGGTGCGCAGCTTTTTCATTTGCCGCTCCAGGACATCTATACCCTTATCCAGCGCGGGAAGCGAAATCTCCCGCTCCTGGTTTTCCGTTCGAAGTGTATGGCCCATATAGGGCATCGTCATTTCCACCTTGTACGTGTTCTTCTGCTCGGTGATGCGCACCGTAATCGCCGTCGCCTCCGGCGCTTCCTCCTTGAAATAGGCGTCCATGCGCTGGTGCAACCGCTTGTTCATGGTTTCCTGAACAGAGGTGGGAACATGTGCGTCTTTCAACACAAAACGTACGATCATAAGTGAGCCTCCTTCTATTCAATTGCCTCCTGCTGAGTTGAGGCGTTGGCTGTTTCCTCCTTTCTTGGTCACAGTATAACCAATTTTCATCAACTCTGCAAGCGAATTCGCATGTTATCTGTAACAAATTGACAATCGTTCGCCCTGCGCAGCAGCCGCTGGTAGATCGGCATCATCGTCTCCTCGGTCACCATGCGCGGCAAATCCTCCAGCGGCAGCCAGCCGACAGCGGTGTTTTCCTCCTGCGCAACGCGCAGCGGTTCCGCCTCATCCGCTTCAAACAGATACGAAATGTTCAGATGCAGATGGCTGGGCACCCACTCGCCCCGCTTGACATGCGCCCATACCGGCAGAATTTCGACGCTTGCAGGCCCGCTTCCGAGCCTTCGCAGCGTGCAAACGCCCGTTTCCTCCTGCGCTTCGCGCCGCGCGACGGCCTCAAAGTCGGTTTCCCCGTCCATATGGCCGCCCGTCCACGCCCAACTGCCGTAAATCCGGTGATAGGCCATCAGCACCTTCGTGCGCTGCGCATTGAAAATCATCGAGGACGCCGTGAAATGCGCGAAGGCCGTCCGGCGCGTCAAAAGCGCATCGCCGTAACCAGCCAGCAGTTCGAGCATCGCGCTTCGCTCCGCCTCTTCGCGCGCATCGCGCGGCGCATACGCCGCAAGCACGCGCGCCCAATCGGGAATGTTCGGTTTTTCGCCCATTTTTGCCGCATCAGCGAACACAATGTCCGGTTTTTTCACGCGCTTCCCCCCGTTCGCCTTTCAACCTTTCCGGGTTCTATCCTATCACAAAACGAAACCGGCGTAAAGCAAAAAAGGCCCTCCCGTCCGGGAAAGCCTTTTGCTTCTTAAAATTCCGCGCTCTCAAAGCGCACGCCATAGCGCAGCAGGAAGCCGAGCACAACCAGAAACGCCACGCTCCAGGGAACCATCACCGCCACCAGGAGCACATAGGCCGCGGGCAGATCCGCCACCTTGCGGCTGGGCGAGGAGACGATCATGCGCAGCACCAGCAGCTGATGCAGGGCGCCAAGCAGGTTTTGCTTGATGCGTTCAAAATCCATATTGCGTTCCTCCTCACGCCTTGGCGATGCGCACGCGCATGCCAAAGGCCACAATCAACAGCGCCGTAATGACCGTCAGATGCAGGCTGGCCACGCCCACCAGCACTACCACCCACAGCGGCAGATTGACATACGTTCTGCCGGAGCCGCTCAGTTCAAAGCGGCTGCCAAAGACCAGGCTCAAGAGCTCCTTGATTCGTTCCAACATGTCCATTCCTCCCGTCTCACAGCCGGGTGATGATCAGCGTCCCGCTCATGGTATCCATGTGAATCGGCAGGGCGCAAGTGCCGTAGCGGTTGGGGCCGAATTCATTGACGATCTTGCCGCTGATGCCCGAAAGGTCCGCCACAAAGCCGCGGATGTCCTCCGGCAACGCCACGCGCGCCGAACCGGAGAGCGTATCCACGTCCACCTTGCCCGTCGGCGCGACGGTGCACAGCAGCTCGATGTTGCCGGAAACGGAACCCGCGCGCCACTCCTCGCAGGCGCCTTCGATATGCACCTTGCCCGAAACGGCATTGGCATCGACCTTGTTGGCGTCGCAGGAGATATACTGATCGCCGGAAACCGTGTTCACGCTCACATAGTCCGCGCACGCGCTCACCGTCACCGCGCCGGAGACCGTGCCGGCCTTCACCGTCTTGGCGCGCACCGAGGCATCCGGTTCCAGGCGCACATCGCCGGAGGTGGAGCTGACCTCCACCGTTTCCACATCGACTTCGCTCAGCCGCACATCGCCAGAGGTGGTGGTGATCTTGTAATCCGCGGCGTAACCGCGCGGCACGCGCACGGTCAGTTCCCCGCCGTCCTTGGTAAAGACGGAGAAGAACGTCTTGAACACGTCCGGGCTTCTGCGCCGGATGGTCAGCGTATGGCCGTCCATGGTGACCGACGGTTCGCCGTCCACATGCTGCGCCGTCCATACCGCCTCAATCCGGTCGCCGTCGGCCGCGACAATGCGCACATCGTCCGCGTCGAGCTGAATGTCCACATTGCGCAGGCCCGCCGCCGGGAAGCTCATTCGACGGCAGGTTCCGCGCCCTGCGTCCCCGTCCTTCACGGCGTCCTGCACGTCGCGCTCGATCTCCTCGACCGTCTTTTCAAGGTCATCCTGCGCGCTTTGCACGTCCCGCTCGATCTCCTGGACCGCGTCCTCGAGCTCACTTGCCG